>JACQYU010000058.1 GCA_016208065.1 Candidatus Falkowiibacteriota bacterium
AACCGCTAAAATACTGACATTAAAGCCGGACACGGCCATAATATGAGTTAGACCGACTTTCTGAAAATCATCGCGGATAGCTTGCTCTAAGCCTTTCTGCCCGCCGAAAACGATCGGCCGGGCCAAGCTTGATTCCGGCTCGCTTAGCCCCGAGTCAATCAGGCCGGCCAGTTTAGCTTTAAAATAAAAAATTTTCGCGTAAAAATAATTTCCACCCTTGCCGGAAATAACTTTCAAGCGCGGATAATAGCAAACTGAATAAATATTATATCTCGCCAAATAGCGGTCATAGGCAAAACCCTTATATTCTTCCGGCTGTTTCAGCTCGCATTCAAATTCCAGCCGATCGCCGTATTTATATTCAGGATATAAATCGGTCGTAACTAAAATTTTTCCGAAAATTTTACGGCCGGGCAATTGCTTAATTGATTCTACGGCAATTTCCAATTTTCGGCTCGTGTCTCTAATGTCCGGTTCAGCTACTACATAACCACTCACTATCACCTGCTGATTATTATAATGCCAAATTTTATCCGGAGTATCTAAGGGCAGGCTTAAGCCGTAGCGCCAAACCGCAAACAGCAAAATAGTTGCCGGCAACAAAAATAAAGAGGCGGGCTTAATCCCCGCCTCTTTGCTATAATGCCAAAATAAAATAGTTAAAATTAAAAAAAATATTCCCGCGCTAAACCATATTATGGTAAAATATAAAATTTCTACCGGTAAAAATGAGGCTAAAGCAACGGCAAAAATAAAAACCAGACAAGCAATTAAAAAAATTTTAGACTTAGAGTTGTAAAAATCACTGGCGGACATGCCTGCTGATTTTAATTAATTAAGCTAATTCTGAATTTCCCAATCGCTTTTAATTTATCTATTTTCTCACTATGAACTTATCGTCCAACTCTTTAAGCTTTTCTACGATGCCGCCGTATTCAAGTTCGCTATAAGGCAGCATGGCGTTGCCGAAAAAACCCTGTTTTCTGATTTCAACGGCTTTCTCGGAAATTTTTCCCCTGACATGGTCCCAAAAAGCATGGTCAAAAACATCGGCCGGCGGAGTAAGCTTGCCTTTATGCATAGAATAAGCCGCGCAGGAAACAACCGGCGGCCCGTCAAAATAAGATACCGCGGTATTTTGCTTAACCGGCATCAGCGGCCCGGTATGGCTGCCGCGCATAAACCCGGCGACAAAATGCCCGATATGATAAGGCGACAAAATTTCTCCGGTAGCCGGAAATGCGCCCTGAACCCTTACCAGTAAAATCGGATCGTCCTTGCCCGTATAGGTGCCGGCGATATTATGCAAACGGGTAGTTGAAACCGCGGCGGCCTGTTCGCCGCTGGAGCGAGAGACAATTTTTTCTACTACAAATCTTTCTCCGTCCCTTAAAAGCGCCGCGATGCTATAAGTATCTTCCGGTGTTTTTAAGCTGATTACCCGATCGGCTTCGGTATAAGAAACATCCATAATATGAAATTCAAAACCCTTGGCCATATTAGGCGCAAGTATCAGGCCTGAATTATGCATCGGATCGCAAAAAGACAGATATAACGGCAAGTTATAGGCGCCCGGATCGGTCTTATCCGCGGCAAAAAATAAAAAAGCTTCATTTTTTCTTTCCGTAAATTCCATTTCCGCGACTGCCGGACCAAGTCCCCTGATATTGCCGGAAAAAGAATCTTTAAGCAAATCTTGGCCGGCGCCGTAAAGGCCTTGGTTAAAAGCGACTTCTGTGCCGGCTTTAAACGCGTCCCAGGCGAGTTTATGCAATTTTTCATTGCCAATGCCAAGGCGGTGAGTGCATAAAATGGCAATATCGTCTCCAGTAAAGCTCAAACGGAAATTAATCAGCATGCCGCCTTGATTATCGCTGATATAATCATGCCGATTTATTTATATCCATATAATTTCGCCCCCTTAGTTAAATATTATAAACATGATAAAGAATATCAAAATTTTGACTTATCTTTAAGTAAAAATCAAGGCGCAGTTTCATCTATGATTTTATCTTAATCCTTCCCGCTTAGCTCCTTATTTTTTCTTAAATAAGCTTCTATAAATTCGTCCAAGCCGCCGTCTAACACTTTCTGGATATCCGAAGTCTCATGTTCGGTGCGATGATCTTTTACCATTTGATAAGGCTGCATGACATAAGAGCGGATCTGCTTGCCCCATTCAGCCTTTTGCGCCTCGCCGCGCATTTTTTTCTCTTCATCGCCCTTCTTTTCTTCTTCCAGCTTAAATAGCTTAGCTTTTAAAATTTTTAAAGCGGTTTCTTTATTCTGATGCTGGGACCTTTGGGTTTGGCAGCCGGCCACGATGCCGGTCGGCAGATGAGTAATGCGCACGGCCGTTTCCACTTTGTTGACGTTTTGGCCGCCGGCGCCGGAAGAGCGGAAAGTGTCAATTCTTAAATCGCTGTCTTTAATTTCAATTTCTTCAGCTTCCGGCAGTTCCGGGATTACTTCCACTAAAGCAAATGAAGTATGGCGCATTTTTTCGGCGTCAAACGGCGAAATGCGAACTAAACGGTGCACGCCGGATTCACTTTTTAAGTAACCGTAAGCCCAGCCGCCGATAACGCGATAACTAGCGCTTTTTATGCCGGCTTCGTTGCCAACCGTTCGGTCGGCCAGTTCGGCTTGCCAATTTTTCTTTTCAATAAAGCGCAAAAACATGCGCTCTAAAATTTGCGCCCAATCTTGAGCGTCAACTCCGCCCGTGCCGGCATGGATGGAAATTATGGCATTGTTGCGGTCATATTTTCCGGAAAATAAGACAAAAAACTCAAGCTCCTCATATTGATGCTTGAGTTCATTATATTTTTTCTCAACTTCTAAAGCAATTGATAAGTCTTTTTCTTTTATAGCCTCGGCCGCGTATTGCTCCATGTCGGTTATTTCCTGCTTTAAATTTTCCCATTTTATAACTTCTGACTCAT
>JACQYU010000051.1:0-645 GCA_016208065.1 Candidatus Falkowiibacteriota bacterium
CCGTCGATATTTGTCTAGATTGTCTTGCGGCATAGGCTTAAATGTTAATGATTTATGCCTATACCTTAGGATAAACTGACTTCGTCCGCAAGCGGTAACCGTGGACGACCGGCTACGCCGGTGGATTACTTATTAATTTAATAATGACAAATGACTAATGACAAATCAAATCCAAAATCCAAATGTCAAAAAAATTTCTAATTTGTCATTTGTCATTGGAAATTTGTCATTCTAATTTTATGCCTATCGTCTTTTCCGCCATCGCCCCCCACCCGCCAATCCTCATACCGACAATCGGCAAAAAAAATATCGGCCAGCTTAAGGCAACTTCGCTATCTTATTTAAAATTAGAACAAGACTTATACGCTTCACAAGCGGAAACTATTATTATTATTTCTCCGCACGGCCATCTGCAAGAAGAGGCTTTTACCATTAATTTAAGCCCGGAATTCATAGGAGATTTTGAAAAATTCGGCGATCTAACGACTAAATTCACTTTGAGCGGCGATATTGGCCTGGCGCATAAGATAAAAGAAAAACTGGAAACAAAAGCTCCGCTCCAGCTTACGAGCGAGGCCAAGCTTGATCACGGCGCCTCAATCCCCCTCTATCTCTTAACCCGGCATTTGCCAAAAATAAAAATAA
>JACQYU010000051.1:756-5500 GCA_016208065.1 Candidatus Falkowiibacteriota bacterium
TTTATTATTCGGGATTGGATTTAGCCGCCCATTATGATTTCGGCAAAATGATAAAAAGCAAATTATTAAATTCCAACGTCCGCGTCGCCGTAATCGCTTCCGGCGACCTATCCCATAGATTAAGCAAAAACGCTCCAGCCGGCTATAGCCCTAAAGGAAAAAAATTTGATAAAAAACTTATTGATAATTTACTTGAAAAACAAACCAACGAAATAATCAAGCTTAAGCCGGAATTAATCGCGGAGGCGGGCGAATGCGGCTTAAAATCCATTGTAATCTTGCTTGGAATTTTAGATGGCATGAAATACGAACCAAGGCTTTTATCTTATGAGTCGCCTTTCGGAGTCGGTTATTTAACCATGAGCTTTAAACTATGAATTTCTATTTTTAGCCCCGCCAGCCGCGACTTTAAAAAAATATTTCCACTTTTCCCCGGTTTGGCACAACTCCTTAGTGTCATTTAAGCATTTTTCAACATAAACTCTCGGCCTAAGCTTACATACTTTAAAAACCGCGCTTCTTTTAAAATCCGGTATATTTAATTCCTTAATTACACCCAAAGCTAAATCTTGCCAAGCATAGGCCGGCGCTTGCGGCCGCGAGCTCGGTTTTTTTGATTTTTGGACGAACAAATCCCCTATTTTTTCCATGCCTTTATCCATAATATAAGTATAACAAACTATTGCTAAAATTTCATCTATTTGTTAATATCAACTATTATCGCCATTGTAATGATAAAAAAATATTTTTTATTCATCTATAAATATGCCAATATTAAAAATAATAACTCAGCCTAACCCGATCTTAAGAAAAAAATCGCAGGAAATAGCCCGGGAAATTATAAAAAGCCGTGAATTTAAGAGCCTTGTTTCCTCTATGATAAAAACTATGGTTAAAACCGATGGCGTCGGCCTGGCCGCGCCGCAAATAGGAAAAGATATCAGGCTGGCCATTATTAACTCCAAAGATGGGCCTCTTTGCCTAATAAACCCTAAATTTATAAAAAAATCCTGGGCGAAAGAACTTGGCCAAGAAGGCTGTTTATCAATTCCCGGAGTTTTTGGCAGGGTTAAAAGGCATAAAAAAATCAGCTTAACTTACCGCGACCAGGCAGGCAAAAAGAACGCGCTAACCGCCAAGGGCCTAATGGCGAGGGTAATCCAGCATGAAGTTGACCATCTTGATGGAATTTTATTTATAGACAAAGCGGCGGAGATTGAAAATGTAAAATGTAAAAATCATAATGAATAAAATAAAAACAATCTTCATCGGCACCGCCGAATTCGGCTTGCCCGCCTTTAAAGCGCTTATAAACGACAGCGATTTTGAAATAGTTTTAACTATTACCCAGCCGGATAAACCCATAGGCAGAAAGCAAACCATCGCTTCTTCGCCCATAAAAATAGCCGCGGAAAAAAATAATATTACGGTTTTACAGCCGGAATATATATTAGGCATCAAAGAAAAAATTTCGCGGCTTTTGCCGGATTTGATTATCGTCGCGGCTTACGCGCAGATTATACCGGAAGAGATTTTAAACCTGCCGAAATACGGCTGCCTTAATCTGCACGCCTCGCTTCTGCCTAAATACCGCGGCGCGGCCATAATCCAAGCCGCTATTTTAAACGGCGACGATAAAACCGGCTTAACCGTAATAAAAATGGATAAAGGGCTTGATACCGGGCCTATTTTAGCGCAAACAACGGTTAATATAAATAATGAAGATACGGCCGGAACCTTATATAATAAATTAGCAGAAGCTAGCGCCGGCTTTTTAATTGATACTATAAAAAAATATTTAGCCGGAAAAATCGCGCCAAAAGAGCAAAATTCCAGCCAAGCCAGTTATGCCAAAGAATTAACTAAAAGCGACGGCTTGATTGATTGGCCTAAACCGGCTTTAAACCTTGAAAAATTTATCAGAGCCATGAACCCCTGGCCCATGGCTTGGACTTGGTGGGAAGGCAAGCAGGTTAAAATAATCCGCGCGCAAAGCCAAATAATAGAAATAAACTCTTATAGGCCGGGAAAAACCTTCAAATATAATAACGGCCTGGCCGTACAATGCGGCAAAGACGCTTTAATTATAAAAGATTTGCAGCTTGAAGGAAAAAACGCCCTAACGAGCGAAGAATTTTTGCGAGGCCATGAAAATTTTATTGGGAGTATTCTAGGCTAGATGATTTTAATTTGTCCCCGCCTAACGAATCAACGAATCTGCTACAAATACAACGAATTGCAGATCTCGACATTAGCATTATTCGTATTATTCGCATTTCAATTATTCATTATATTCGTAGCTAATTTGTAGATTTGTGGTTATAAAACAAAGCGCCCGCACATTATTCATACGCGGGCGCTTCAATCCCCATGCGCTGTCCCAATTATTTTTTATGATAATCCTGACAGCCAGCTGTTATATTACAGATCGCTCCGTATTATAATAACATTTTTACTCTATAACTTGCAGATAAAACTTGTCAAGAGGAAAAACTATTGATAACTGGCTAATTTTATGTGTATAATGTGTTAATAACAAGTTGATATGGCCCTATCGCCGCGCCTGTCAAAACATGCCGCTATCGTCTAGTGGTTAGGACACCAGGTTCTCATCCTGGTAACAGGAGTTCGATTCTCCTTAGCGGTACTAAATTAGGTCTGACTTGCCCGCCAAAGCTTTAGCGACGGCGGGTTCTCTCTGGGGCTACTGCGCAATAAAACACCGCCGGATAAAGGCGGTGTTTTATTTATAATATTAAACTATTTATCATCCCATTCTTTTCCCTGCCTAACTAACAATTCTTTAGCCCGTAAAGGCTCGGCCATGATTTCTTTCACCACCTTTTCCATGCGCGCGCCCTGGGAACCTTTAACTAAAATTATATCGCCGGACTTAATTCTTTCCTGAATAAATTTACCCGCCTCCTCGGCCGAAGCAAAATGAAAAATATTATCTTCTTTCATGCCGGCTTTTATAGCGCCCCGGGCGATGTCGCGCGACCGCTCGCCCGCCACGATTAATTTATCAATTTTGTTTTTAGCAATAACTCGGCCGACTTCTTCATGTTTCTTTTGGCTGAATTCTCCCAATTCAAGCATATCGCCAAAAACCGCGTATTTATTTTCCCTGCTTTGCTTAGCAATGCCGGCTAAAGTTTCAACCGCCAGAATTGAAGCGGCCGGAGAAGCATTATAAGTATCATCTATTATATAAGTATCTTTTACGCCTAAAAGCAATTTCATCCTGCCGTTCGGCGGAGAATATTTTTTAAACGCCCGGCTTATTTCCACTAAATTCATGCCTTTTATAACGCCTAAAGCGGCTCCGGCCAAGGCGGCATATACGCCGGCTTTACTGATTACATTAGGCAAAAAAACCGGAATAAAGGCGTGATTATTTAATAATTTAAAATTTATGCCTAATTTATCTTTTCCTTCAAGCGATAAGGCAAACAGCAATTTCATTTCTTTGCCGGAAATTTCCGCTTCGCTGTCTATCGCGTAAGTTAAAACTTTAGCCTTGGTTTCTTTAATAAGCGATTTAACCTGCCGATCGTCAACGTTTAAAACCGCCCGGCCGTTTTCATCAATTATTCTAATTAAAACTGATTTTTCTTGCTTAATTTTTTCCAAACTGCCAAAATTTTCAATATGAGAATCGCCGATTGAAGTTATAACTCCGATATTCGGCTTAACCATTTCGGTTAAATAATCCATATCGCCCGGCTTATCGGCGGCCATTTCCAAAATCAATATTTTAGGATAATTTTTGTCTTTTTTTAATAATAGCTTAAGTGCCGCGGAAAAAACCCCAATCCAGCCGAAGATTGATTTAGCCGGCGAAGCCGCGCCAATAACGGTAAGCGGCACGCCGATTTCGTTGTTGTAATTTTTTAAATTGCGGCGAACTTTGAGCTTAGCGCTTAATACCGCGTAAATCGCTTCCCGGGCTCCGGTTTTTCCCGCGCTGCCGGTAATGCCGATAATTTCCGGGTGATATTTCTTTAAAATCGATTTGGCTGATATTTTTAATAATTTTTGTAAAAATAATTTCATAAAAGTTAAAAGTTATAAAGTTTATAAAGCCCTTGTTTTAACTTTCAACTTTATAAACTTTTTACTATTTTATCTCTCCTTAGGCACCTGCCAATAATTTAGCATATATTCGGCCAATTCGCCAAATAAAGGCGCGGCCGAACTCTCGGCCCACTCAACGTCTCGCGGCTGATCAATTCTGACCAGCATGATGAATTTCGGATCATTAGCCGGGGCAAAACCGGCGAAAGAACCGATATGGGCACCGGCTTGATAGCCGCCATTTTTCGCCGGCACTTGAGCCGTACCGGTTTTACCGGCAACATAATAGCCTTTAACGCCGGCTCTTTTACCGTGTCCGTTTTCTACCACATTAACCATCATGCCGCCGAGAATAGCGGCAGCTTTTTCCGAAATCATCCTGCCGATTATTTTAGGCTTGGTTTCGGCCCTGGTTCCGTCCGACCTGACTATTTCTTTAACAATATATGGCTGCATCATAACCCCTTTATTAGCCAAAGCTAAAAAGGCCGCTGTTATTTGTATGGGCGTAACCGCCATACCTTGGCCGAATGAAGCCGTAGCCGCGTAAAGCTCGCCGACCGGTTTTTTTATTAAACTTTTTATATCGCCCTTGCTTTCGCCCTCAAGTTCAATGCCGGTTTTTTCGCCAAAGCCGAATTTTTTTACGTACTCGGAAAATAAATCG
>JACQYU010000069.1:0-2703 GCA_016208065.1 Candidatus Falkowiibacteriota bacterium
CCGTCGATATTTGTCTAGATTGTCTTGCGGCATAGGCTTAAATGTTAATGATTTATGCCTATACCTTAGGATAAACTGACTTCGTCCGCAAGCGGTAACCGTGGACGACCGGCTACGCCGGTGGATTACTTATTAATTTAAAATGAATTTCCAATATCCAATTACTTTTTACTTCCATTCCCTATTTTCAATCACCCTGACATTAAGCCAGAGAAATAAAAATATAAAAGAAATGTAATATATAATATCTTTAGTATCAATTACGCCTCTGGCGATATTATTAAAATGGCTGCCCAGCCCGATAAATTTCATAATCGGAGTAAAAATCTGCGGCGAACCGGCTAAAACAAAATCGGCGCCGATAATAAAAGCGGAAAAACAGGCGGCTAAACCGATAATAAAAGCGATAATTTGATTTTTTGTCAGGCTGGAAATAAATAGGCCTAGGGCTAAATAAGAGCCGCCTAAGAATAAAGCGCCCAAATAACCGCCGAAGACCGGCCCTAAATCCAAGTTGCCTAAAAAAGCGATGCTTAGCGGTATGGTTAGGGAAAATAATAAGCTAATGGACAAAAAAGCCAAAGCGCTAAAAAATTTAGCTAAAACTACCTGCCAATCGGTTAGCGGCAAAGTCAAAAGCAACTCAATCGTACCGCTCTTTTTCTCTTCGGCCCAAAGCCGCATGGTAATGGCCGGCGACAAAAATAAAAAAATCCAAGGCAGAAGCGCGAAATAATTTCTCATTGAAGCGTTCGCCGCCAAGAAAAAAGTATTAAAAAACAGCCAATTGCCGGCCACCAAAAAAACACCGATAAAAACATAGGCAATGGGCGAATTAAAATATGACATTAATTCTTTTTTGAAAAGGATATAGATAGTTTTCAAATATAGTGATTTTTTCATTTTGCGTTATAAGTTAACCGTTAGGCTAATTTATTTAGTAAGCTCCCTGAAAACATTTTCCAGGCTGGCGCTAATTTTTTTGAATTCTAAAATGCTCCAGTTATTTTTCATTACCGTTAAAGATAAATATTCGCGCAAATCCACGCCGCTCGCGGGCTCGATTTCATAGCCATAAATATCTTCGGCTTCTTTATCTTTAATTTCAACTTTAATGACATTTTCCATTTCCTTAAGCTTCTTTTCAACTTCATCCTTCAGCCCCTTAATTTTAACATAAATTACTTCCACGCCGCCGGACTTTTTCATAAGCTCCGCCGGGCTGCCTTGGCCGACGATTCTTCCATTATTAATAATAATCACCCGATCGCAAGTCGCGCTTACTTCGCTTAAAATATGCGTAGAAAATATAACGGTTTTTTCTCGGCCGATTGTTTTAATTAAGTCGCGTATCTCCGCTATTTGATTCGGATCCAAGCCGGTTGTCGGCTCGTCCAATATTAAAATATCCGGCCGATGCATTATCGCTTGAGCCAGGCCGACTCTTTGCCTAAAACCTTTGGAAAGCTCTTCAATCGGCTGGCGCAAAACTTTGCTTAGCCCGCAAATTAAAATAACTTCTTTTATTCTATTTTTAACTTCACTTTTACTAAGGCCGCGTATTTCAGCGATGAATTTCAAATATTCAAAAACTCTCATATCCTCGTAAAGCGGCACGGTTTCCGGCAAATAGCCGATTTTTTTTCTCGCTAAGAGCGAATCTCTAACAGTATCAAAACCGTCAACCAAGGCTTGGCCGGAAGTCTGCGACCAAAAAGAAGTAATAATCTTCATGGTAGTGCTTTTACCGGCCCCATTCGGGCCTAAAAAGCCTAAGATTTCCCCTTTTTTGACCGAAAAGCTTATATTATCCAAAACTAGATTCTGGCCGAATTTTTTTGTTAAATTTTTTATTTCTATCATATCTTATTGGCGTTGTGAGAAGCCGTTCCGCAAGCCGGCGGACGGGCGGCTAAGCAATCCGGCTTGCGTGGCGGTCGGGCTTGGCCGCGAATACGTGGCTCGCAATGACTTTTTTTATTTAAATTCATCCAGAGTAGCGATTAAAACCAAAAATTTGCCATCGCGGAAAACTCTTAAGCCTATTTTATCGCCCGGTTTATACTTTTGTATAATTGATAACAAAGTAACCCGATCTTGCAATTTAATGGCATTAATTTCCGTAATTATATCGCCTTCTTTCAGCCCGGCTTTAGCGGCCGGAGAATCCGGCAAGATTGAAGCTGTTCCGCCTTGGCTAGCCGATATCCAGGCGCCGCTGCTTCTGGTTAATTTATTAGCTTGGGCTATCTCCGGAGTCAGCATAACATACCTAAGGCCAAGCCTGGGGCGGACAATGCGCCCGATTTCGCGCACGCTTTTTATTACCGGTTTAGCGTCGTTTATCGGAATAGCAAAACCGATTGAAGAACCGGCTTGATCAATCGCCACGTTAATGCCTATGACATTACCGTTCAAATCAACCAAAGGGCCGCCCGAATTGCCTAAATTTATTTCCGCGTCGGTCTGAATGACGTTGTCTAGCGACTCGGCATTGGCTCCTGTTTGATCCGAAGCCTCAATGCTTCTGCCTAAGCCGCTGACTATGCCTTTAGTCGCGCTATTTTGATATCTGCCCAAAGCATTGCCGATAGCGATGGCCGTAGAGCCGATTTGCAATTTATCGCTATCGCCTAAACCAACATAAGGCAAATTCTTGTCAAAAATTTTCAGCACCGCTAAATCATTAATCGGATCCTTGCC
>JACQYU010000069.1:2712-11245 GCA_016208065.1 Candidatus Falkowiibacteriota bacterium
GTTTTTTCATCGCCAGCGCTAACAACATGCCGATTAGTTAGAACCAAGCCGTCCGCGGAAATTAAAAATCCCGTGCCAGAACCTTTCTGAACCGTATCGGTTTTTTGGGTTTGCTCGCCGGTGCTTAAGTTTATCGTGGTTGTGGTCTGCTTATCCATTATAATAATATTGACTACGGCCGGCATGATTTTTTTTATCGCCCTGATCGTCGCTTCCTGATCGTCTAAGCGCAAAGTATCGGCGATAACATCAGCTATTCTAGAATTACTTCCAAAAACAAACCAGCCGCCGCTAAAGCAGATTAAAAATAATAAACTGATTATTAAATATTTTTTTATTTTCATAAATGCGATGGTTTATTATCTATAGTTTCTTCCTCTCGCCAATGGGTCGCGTTGCCGTATGAGGGATTATCATCATGCCAAGTTCTTAAGCTCTTAGGCTCCGGTTTCGCCAGCGGCAAATTTTTTACAACCGCCGGTTTTTTTAACGCCGCCTTTTTATCCGCCTTATCATCGGGCCAAGCCGAATCATCATTATCCGCGCGAGGAACCAGCTTGCCGGATCTAATGTCATCTTCCTCTTCTTGCCGGCGCGCCTGCTTAATCATTTTATTTAATTGCTCGGGACTAAACATTCTTTCCGCCATATATTTTATTAATTGTTTTATCTTTATATTATATTATAGCTTAAAGAAAAATTCATGACAACTTCGCCCGGTTAAATTTATGCGTATAAAAATATTGGCAGAAAATGGCAAAGCGCAAGCTTTCAACAGCATAAAGCTAATAATAGCTAAAAAATATTTAACGGGGTTTACAAAAACTAAAAAATATTTTATGATAAGAATAATCCCGAATTTTCGGGATTTTGATTATGCTTTATAGCTATCTCGTAATTGCGGGGTCGTCCAACGGCAAGACAGCGGCCTTTGAAGCCGTTTATCCTGGTTCGAATCCAGGCCCCGCAGCCTAAAAATGAAAATCTCAACTAAAATTAACATTCCTCTTTTAAGCAGTTCGCTTTACGTGGCTACGCAAATTTTTGCCAATATTCTTTCAACTAAAATCACAGTCTTGCCGATTCTTAATTTAGCGGTTGACGGCGGCACGATAATTTATCCCTTAACCTTTACTCTGCGCGATTTTGTCCATAAAACCTGGGGAAAAAACAACGCCAGGCAAACGGTTATTATCGCCGCCGGCTTAAACGCTCTGATGTTTGTTTTATTTTGGCTGGTTGGCAAGATGACTTCTGACCCGGCATGGAAGTTTCAAGAAGCCTATGAACTTATTTTATTGCCGGTTGGCAGGATTGTAATGGCCAGCATAATCGCCCAGATAATATCCGAGTTGATTGACACTGAAATTTTTAGCGCCATTTATAAAAAAATCGGCGATTTATCGGCGGTTTTTATTTCTAATTTTATAAGCTTAACGATTGACAGCTTTATTTTCGGGCTAATCGCTTTCTTGGGCAGTTTGCCGTTAGCTACGGTTTTGCAAATCATCCTCGCCAATATTTTATTAAAACTAATTATCAGCGCTTTAAGCGCTCCGGTTATAAAGCTCGTGCCCAGGCTGGTAAATTTTGAAGAAATTTAATAAATCCGCCGCTTAATGAATTAACCGCTTAAAAATTAACGAATATTTTTATGATGTATGTATTTATCTTGGCCGGCGTCGGCAGCTTAGGGCTTATTTTTTTAATGCACTATTTTTTATTTCAAGCTTTAACGCATTTTTTCGGCATTACCGGACAAATTTATTTAAACACATTAAAAATCTCTTTGATTTTACTGCCTTTCGGTTTTATTTTAGCTTCAATTTTAATCACCCGCTTTTCCAACATTTTTGTCCGCTTTTTTTATACCGCCGCCGCTGGCTGGTTCGGCGTTATGCTTTACCTTGTTTTAGCCTGCTTATCGGCATATTTTATTATATATTTAAGCAAAATATTTTCTTTCAGCCTTAATGAAAAAGCTTTGATTACCGGTTTATTTTTAGCCGCGGCCGCGGTAATAATCTACGGCATTATAGGGGCGCAAAATATTAAAATAAAGGAGTTGCCTATAGCTTTGCCTAATTTACCGGCTGAGTGGCAAGGAAAAACCGCAATCTTTATAAGCGATCTGCATCTAGGCGCGATCGATAATTATGAATTCGCCAACCGAGTCGCCGGCCGAATTGACGATTTAAAGCCGGATTTGCTTTTTATCGGCGGAGATTTTTTTGACGGCCAGGCTAATGTTGACTTGGATAAATTGGCGCAAATTTTTTCGACCGTTAAAACTCCTTGGGGAAAATTTTTTGTTACCGGCAATCATGAAGAATTCGGCCACAAAGAAAAATCTTAAAAAAATCCGGCCCCACTCAAGTCTATACTTCTTCGGGAACCGGCACCTGGGGACCGCCTATGAGAACTTTAGCCGATCCGGAAATCGTGCGGATAAAATTTGAATAAACTTACTAATTATTAATAATTTTATCAACTTTTATTTTTAATTTATAACCATTGCAATGTTTTAACATTCCGTAATATGATTGCAATGATTGATTAAATGACTCATTATTAATAAACCCCGCCTTTAATTTTTCTTTACTAATTTTAATTTTTTTAAATATCCTTCTTCTGCTTTTTGTCCTTAACGCCCGATGACATGGCAAAACCACATATCCTAAAAAGTCAATGCCTTGGCTATATTTTTTAATAATTATTTTATCTGGATGGATAGATAAATTAAGTGTTTTATTTAAAAAATTATCAATCAGTAAAATTAAATTTTTTAGGTATTCTTTGTCTTGGCTTAAAATTATAAAATCATCGCAATATCTCAAATAATATTTTACTTTCAACTTATGCTTTACAAACTGATCGAGTTCATTCAAATAAATATTGGCGAATATCTGGCTCGTTACATTGCCGAGCGGCAAGCCCCGAGAAAAACTTCTGATTATTTTTTCAATGAGCCAAATTGAATTTTCATCTTTAATTTTCTTAGTTATGAGCCGCAACAGAATATTTTGGTTGATTGAAGCAAAAAATTTCCTAATATCGCATTTTAAAGCGAAAATTAAATCCCGATTATTATGGCTTAATTTCCCTAAAAATTTTGCCAATCGATTAACGGCGCGATGGGTTCCCTTATCAAATCGACAGGAATAGGAATCAAAGATAAAGCTCTTATCAAACAGCGGGTAAAGAATCCTAAATATGGCGTGATGAAGCACCCGATCACGAACCGTTGCCTTGTGAATTCGCCGAAGTTTTGGATCGGAAACGCAAAACGCGGTATAATTGGAATGCTTATACTCTTTATTTTTTAATTCTGAACTAAGCTCAAATAAATTATCTTCCAAATTGAATTCAAATCGTTGCACATCTGTTTTGTTTATTTTCCCTTTTTTAAATTCCCGCCAAGCCAAGAATAAATTATCTAAACTAATAATTTCATTAAAAAAACTATGACGATTAATAGCGCTACCCCCCCCCCCAACGGAATCTGAATTTTGAAGCTCCTTTGGTGCATAAAATTTGCGAATTTTATAAAATTATTTACCTCTGTTCAAACCGTCTGCCGAAACGTGATCGCTTCGGATTATTTCTAAAAATAGAGCAAATCTGTCTTGAGGTGATAAGCCTTTCGCTGACTGCCTCGCTCGAAAAAAGATATAATAAAACGCCCTATCTCGGAAAAGCCAGAATGCAAATTGAAACTTTAAAAAGGCTAATAAGAATCTCCTCCGAATTGGGTATCGTCGATTCTAAAAAATATCTTGGATTTGAATTAGCCCTGCAGGAAATGTCCAAAATGTCCACCAACTGGCTTAACTCACTTAACAAAGAAATCCCTTGAAAGGGATTTCTTTTGCTTAAAACTTCTGACGGGAGCGCAAGTTGTCATTCGCATTCCGCGGATTATACCTGTTGACGTTCATCTTGCCGTCGTTCCAGTAGACGTTCGGCACATCACCATCGCCATAGCGGGAGCCCGTTATTTGCCCGTTCCCCTCGTTTTTCACCAACAGCTTTTTGCAAAGCCGTCGGCGTTGCCGATTCGCGATCGGAATTTTTTAGGAAGCACCCCGCCCTAAGGCAGAGGATCTTCGCCAGAAACGGACAAGCAGTTCTAAATTTACTGGCAAATCGCTATTCCAAAAACTCGGAACCGATTGTATTAGCCTTTTTTATTATATCAGAAAGTTTTTTGAACAAAAAGAAAACCCCGTTTCCCAAATTTTGAACTTGAAAAAAACGGGGTGAAAAAGGGTTAAAGAAAAGAGCTAAAAGGTAAACTGCTGACGGGAGCGCAAGCCGTCAAACGCAGACCGCGGAAAACACCCGTAGACGCGCAGCCCGCCGTCGCCCCAGTAGACGCCCGGCACATATCAAGATGACCACAGGTGCGATTAAAATGATCGCATTCCATCACTTCGCGCTCCAATAGGGTGATACCGGGAATATTCATCTCTTTAAGCTTGACCGCCGAAAAATTTTTTAACTCCTCGTCGGCTTCAACTTGATCCCGAAACCAGACCACGTAAGCACCCGCTCGCGGATCGCGGTCATTTTTGATCACGACGCTGTCGAGTGAGTCGTCGTACCACTTCCAGCAATTAAACCTCTCGCGGCAAAGGTCATACAACCGCTGTGGCGTAATGAGGTCGTTCTTAGGCAGGATCAGTGGCTTGTAGCCTGGATGTTCCGTAAAAGGCGCTATGCCGATGAAATTGGGATTTTTGATTCCCACTTTCTTCCGCCAAAACTCCATCCAGTAATCAAACTGCTGATCGAAGTAGGGATTAGAACCGCTAGTCCTGATTAGAATCGATGCCTTCATCACTTCAAAGGATTCAGCTTTTTCGGCTAAAAACTCGCTGAGCTTTGCCGAGATTACCGGTACGAGTGCGGCCTGCAATTCGTGGCCCTTCTCGATCACCGTTTTTTGAGTGGTCTCTTTGTCGAGCGACGATAAACTTACCAAGACCTCTTTTGCGGCTTTGTTTGCCGCGTCTTCCGTAAATCTAACTATCTGTTTCTCTTGCTCTGACGTGATCATTTCTGTCATCGTCGTTCCTCCTTTTAAATTTTTTACCTCTGCTATCCCGAGGTCAAGGTCCCTTCCCCAATGGAAAGAATATTAGATATTAACATAAAAACGTAAAAAAATCAAGGTATTAAAAAGGTATTAAAAAATACGGCTTATATTAGCTGTATTTTTCTTACCACGAAACACAAAAATCGAATCTATGCTAAAAATTTTGGAGAATACAAAATAATTTTACACCTTTGAATACTTCCCTACCGCCACTAAGCTGGCCAAAACATTAACCAGGCTGGCGGCTAAAAATTCCAAACCGAAAATCAATAGGAAATTACTGTTATAATAAGCTAGTAAATTAACTTCAAAACCGGAAAAAAATGTTGCCAGATAAGGCTGAATTAAGCTTAAGAAAGGATAGATGATAATTATTATCATTATTACGCCTAAAAGCGCGTAAATCATTCCGGAAATCAAATAAGGGGCGCGGATGAACCAAGTAGAAGCGCCCACCAGTTTCATAATGCCGATTTCACGCTTATGGGTAAAAATGGCTACGCGCACCGCGTTGTAAACCACGAGAATAGTTATCAAAATAAACAATAAGCTAAGAAATAAACCAGCCTTATTAGCTTTTTGCGAAATATCATTAATCTTAGCCAGTAAATCCCGGGGGTCATCAAAATTTCTTGATTCAATAATATCGCTGCCAATCTTATTAAGGCCGGCAACCAATTCATCATAATTATTTGTGCCTTTTGGCTTAATTACCAAACTGGGAGATAGCGGATTTTTTCCCAATTCCAGCAAGGCCGAGAGTATTTCCGGATCATTTTTATGCTTTTCCCTAAAACTCTCTATGGCGGCTTGCTTAGAGATATAATCAACTTGTTTAACCGAATCAAAATTTTCAATTTGGCTTTTTAAGGCTAAAATAAGGTTTTCCGAAGCATCCGGCTTTAAATATAAGCTAATATCAACTTTTTCTTTAATTGAATTTACCGTGGCTGAAGTTAATACTCTAACCGCTAAAAGCAAATTAACGGAAAACAAGGCCAAGGTAATGATTATTACGGTAATAATTGATAGCCAGACATTTCTGCCTATATCCTGCAAACTGAATTTTATTACTCTAAAAAAAGATAATAAAAACATATAAAATAATCTGTCTTAATTTAATAAAATGCCTAAACACGCGAGTATTAAGCCCGGCGGTTATAAAACGTATTTTCCAACCGCCTGATCGCTGACAATCAGCCCGTTTTCTATGGTAATCACCCTTTTCCTTAGCTTATTAACCACTTCCCGGTTATGGGTTACTAAAACCACCGTTGTGCCGAACTTATTGATTTTTTGTAAAATTTCAATGATTTCATCCGCGTTAATTGAATCTAAATTTCCGGTCGGCTCATCAGCCAAAAGAATTTTCGGCCGATGCACTAAGGCGCGGGCGATGACGGCGCGCTGTTGTTCGCCGCCGGAAATCTGCAATGGGTAACGATGCATTTTATTTTCCAGCCCGACAATTTTTAAAACTTGGGGTACAATATTTTTTATTTTGCGCTGCGATTCGCCGCAGACTTGCAAAGCGAAAGCGACATTTTCAAATAATGTTTTTCTCTGCAGTAATTTAAAATCTTGAAAAACTACTCCGATTTGCCGGCGTAAAACGGAAATTTCCGCTTGGCCGATATCGGTGATATCCCAGCCGCCGACAATAATTTTTCCTTCATCGGCCCTTTCTTCGCTGATTAAAAGTTTAACCAAAGTGGTTTTACCCGTGCCCGACTGGCCGACGATGGAGATAAATTCTCCCGGCTTAATATGCAAATTTACTTTATGGAGAGCCGTAATATCCGGAGGATAAATTTTTGTAATATTTGACAGCTTAATCATATTTATTGTCGCGCCATTTTTAAAGCATATTTTAATAGCTGCTCGGTCTCATCAAAACTATTTTGCCTTGTTTCCACGCCCATAGTTACGGCAATCACTTGCTTGCCCGAGCTATCTTTTGCCCGCGCCATTAAGCAGTATGGGCTTTTTTGGTATTTATCGTGGTAAATTTATACTGATACATAACGCTGGCCTTTTGAATAATCGGATGAGTATAAACTTCTTTAGTAATTATAGCATAATCAAACGCCGAGCTCACGTTTTCCGGAGCTAATCCCGTTGGCTCAATAAAATGCGTTGCCAGAGCTCCCCAATCGGCAACCGCTTGATTCATTTTCAAAATAAATTCTTCGCGCTTAAGGCCGCTGGAGCGCACCAAAGTTTCAATGGCGTTATTGGCCGAACCTACCAAGGCGGCATAAAGCAAATTCTCAATAGTTAAAGTATCGCCATCTTGCAATTTTAACCTGGCCGATTCCCATTTATTGGCATATTCATAATTATATTCTTCATCTTTAAGGCTATAAGCCACTTGGCTATTTAAAGTCGGCCTAGTATCAAGGAAAACTTTTACAGCCACTAATTTAGTTAAGCTGGCCAAGGGCAAGGTGCTCGTGGCATTTTTTTGCCAAAGTATCTCACCGGTTTGCTCATCCGTAACTACGGCCGATTTGGCCGTAATTAAAAGTTCGGATTTAGCGCCAGACTCGGCTATATCTAAAATTTTATTATTTTCCGGAATAATGCTGATCGGCTCAACCCTTATATTAATTACGCCGGCGCCGATTGAAGCTATTTTTTGAAAGGCTATTTTGTCCAAATCAATAACTCTATTCGGATGCAGTTTTCTTTCCGGGCCAAAATCATTTATTACCACGTCAACAAATTTATTATTAGCCGTATTATAGACACGCAATTTTGAATCTTTTGGAAAATCCGGCGAAGCGGCGAATAAACCGCCTTTATATTTATACCAGCTGGCTTGGCCAATAACTAAGGCTTCCGGATTGGCAAAAACCGCCAGGCGGGCGAAAGGCAGATGGATTAAAGATCGGACGTATGATTTATCCGGATAATCGACCGTTGGCAAAGGCCGCCAGGAAGAATAATTTTTATCATAATAAAAAACTTGCTTATAATAATTTGACGCCTTATCATAAGACATCTGTATATAGAAAGGCTTTTTGTTGTCATAAGCCGATTTATTTCTAAATTCAAATTGGTATATTTTGCTTATTTTTTCCAACTGCCACGGGACGTCAATCGTTTCATTTAATAGAACGGCATCCACTCCGGTAGATTCGCTTAATATGCCGGGAACCAAAGAAAGCTTAAGCGCATCATTAAAAGAGCTGACTGTATAGCCTTTAGCAATCGTCTGCTTGTCTAAATTTATAAAATAAGATTGATTGGGCGCGGTTTCAGGCGTTTCAACCGCATAAACAAAATCACCGGCCATGGCGGCCAATGTTAATATTAGTAAAAAAATTATAATTGCTTTGGCTGGTTGACTTTGCTTCAACATACAAATATAATTATAGCATACTTAAATCAAATACTAAATTCTAAAATCCCCGCCTGCCGGCAGGCAGGGAT
>JACQYU010000070.1 GCA_016208065.1 Candidatus Falkowiibacteriota bacterium
CGCCGATAATGCCTCCGGCCCACCATGATTTGCTTCTGCCTAAAATACTGGCCAGCCAGATAAAACCAAAAACAACCATGTAAAAAATAAATTCCGGATTAAACGATGATTTTCCCCCGTTGCTATTTTGGCTGTCGCTTGGCACATACTCGCCTTTAGTTGCGGCCATTATTTTATCAACCGCCCCGTCCAATCCGCCGTAAAAATCATTAGCGCGAAACGCCGGCTTCATTATCTGGTTAATAATCCAATTTGACTGGGCGTCGGTTAAAGCGCCTTCTAAGCCGTAACCTACTTCAATGCGCATTTCCCGATCGTTTTTAGCGACTAACACTAAGACGCCGTTATCATTGCTCTGCTTGCCGATTTTCCAATCTTCAAATAGCTTAATCGCGAAATTCTCAATTGTATCATCTTCAAGGCCATTAATTAGAACTACGGCGATTTCGTTGCTGGTTTCTTTTTCAAAATTAGACAATTTATTTTCCAGCGCCTGCCTTTGCTCCAAGGTTAAAGTATTTGTATAGTCATTAACAAAACCGCTCGGCTGGCCCGGATTATAATAAGCCAAAACCGGCCAAGCAAAAAATAACAATAAAATTATGATTATTTTTTTCATACTATTACGCTGGCTTTAAAGCTTGCGATTGGTCAAAATTTGTTAAATTTTCGTGAGAGGACTGTTTGAATTTGCCACAGGCAAATGAGTTCCGCAGTAGAAAATTTAATAAATTTTGCCCAATCGCTTATATCTGTTTAACTATTTTAGAACTTTACCGCTGGCGCGTTTTCCGCTCCGGCCGCGGCTTCAAAATAAGCTTTTTCCGAGAAACCGAACATAGAAGCTAGCCATCTAGCCGGAATACGCTTAACCATAACGTTAAAATCGCGCGCCGCGTCATTAAATCTTTTTCTTTCTACGCTGATTCTGTTTTCCGTGCCTTCTAGCTGGACCATTAAAGTCTGCACGGTTTCCACGGATTTTAACTGCGGATAATTTTCCATAATTACCAATAACCTGGCTAAAGCGCTTTCAACTTGCCCGGCCGCTTCAGCTTTTTCATTAACGGTTTGCGCGCCTGAATAGCGAGTGCGCGCTTCGGCTAAATCGCCGAAAACTTTTTGCTCTTGGCCCATAGCGCCCTTAACCGATTCAACCAGATTGGGAATTAAATCAAAGCGCCTTTGGTACTGGGTCTCAACTTGCGCCCACATATTATCTACGCCCTCGCTGGCCACAACCATTTTGTTGTAAGTTCCCCAGGCGTAAAGAGCCATGATAGCGACAACAACCGCCAAAATAATTAGAAATTTTTTCATAAATTTTCAGGAATCATCACCAAATTATAAATTAAGCAATAACCCCTTAATTAATTATTAATTATATTTAATTTAACTTTTTTTCCCCTTAGTTTAGCCGCATAATAGCCGGTTAGCCTTGTCGCCAGTCCAATAATTTCTTCTTGGTTTTTTTTCTCACCAAATTTTAATTCACTCATCTTCAATTCTTCTGGAGCCTTGACTTCTCTTTTTATTATACCAGATGTTTCATGTTTTATGCCTCTTATTAAACTCGTCGGCCCGTTCTCCTCTATTAATTCTATTATTATATCTCCGCTTCTCACTAACTTTTCCAGCCGTTTATTATCTTTCTCGTCGCGCCCGATTATTAATAAAACATTTTTATTATTTTCATCTTTAAGCCAAAATGCAATCCGGCCAATATTCAAGAATTTTTAATAATTTTTCACTAAATTCAGGATCAGTTAAAAGGCAGCCGCCGCCCGGGCTTGCATATTCCTTAATACCATATTTTTTTACTAATTCCAACTGTTTTTGCCGCGAACGTCCGCTAATATCTAATAATCTCTCCCTAATTAATTTGCCATTCTTTTCCGGCTCGCTTTCGTCAAGCAGCTTCGCCGATAACGGTCTAATTAGTTTGCCCTCCAGACCGGAAATTTTTTCCACCACTTTTAAAGATTCTTTATTCTGCGACATGGGCCTTTGGCCTAAAACTTCGCCGGTGGCCACGAAATCAAAACCTTCTTTATCCATTATCTCTTTAGCTTTTTTCAGCATTAAGCCGGGGCAATCAATGCAGGGATTCATCTTTTTGCCATAACCGTGCTCTGGGTTTTTTACCATTTCTAAATGTTCATCGGAAAAATCAATTTCAATCAACTCTATGCCTAGCTCTCCGGCAGCTTTTTTAGCCTTGGCCGTATTAAAAAAATTACTATTAAAGCTTAGACCGGTAATTTCTACGCCCTGGTCCATTAAGACGTGCGCCGCCAGCATGGAATCCAATCCGCCGGATAATAAAACTAAAGTTTTAGCCATATTTGTCCTTCGTCATTCCTGCGGAAGCAGGAATCCAGAAATTATTTAAAACCGATTACTTGCCAACCGTATTTTTCAACATCTTCTTTGGAAAAAATATTAAAATCTTTAGTTTTTAAAACATAACCAACTTCTTTTTCAATCTGCCTGCCTGTGTATTGTTTTGTCTCCGGATTCCATTCTTTTAATATTAAAATGTCTCCGGATGCGCATTCCCAGTCCGCCAGCCTTAATTCAAACTTTTTCTCGCCAGACAATATTTTTTCAAAGTATTCCGGCCAAACCTTTTTCTCAATTTTCATGATTATTAATATCTATACAATTCTTTTAATAACTTTTATTATACCATTATCCGCGTTCACTTCCACCAAGTCGCCATCGTTAAGAATACTGGTAGCAATTTTAGTGCCGATTATGCATGGTTTTTTTAATTCTCTGGCTATAATCGCCGCGTGGCAAGTTAATCCTCCGTCATCGGTAATAATAGCGCCGGAATTAAAAATAGCCGGCATATACTTTGGGCTAGTCATGCCAGCAACTAAAATATCGCCTTTTTTTACTTTTTCAATTTCAGTAGCGGAATGTATAATCTTTACTATTCCGGTCGCTACGCCGATTGACGCGACAACGCCTTTAATAAAACTTTGGGGTAAAATATTTTTTGGCTTATTACTTTTTTCAGAAACATATTTATGATATTCGCGAGCTTTTTCGCCTACATAGTATTGTTCAGCTTCAACTGATTTATGGGCGGCAATGGCCGCGCAAAATTCTTTTTTCTTTTCAATCAGTTTTGATGTAATCCTACTTTTTCCCGTAAGTAAATTAGCCAATTCTTCATCCCACAAAAATTCAATATCTTCTTTTTTAAAGCCGGTTCGTTTTGAAACTTCATTATAAAAATTACTAAAACAACAATGGATATAATCATCGGTCGCATTTCTAAGATCTTTGGTAAAAGAAATCATTTCCAACGCATAAAAAATATGCTTTTCTTTATTATTAAATTTACATGCTTTATAAATTTCCTTTTTGGTTGGCGAATTAAATTTAATTTTATTTTTTGATTGCAGCAACTCCTTTACCGTCGCTTTATAATCCATGGCTGGCCCGACATAATTAAAACCTACCCAGCCGTATTTATTAATAAATTTTTCTATTTCTTCGTATAATTTAGAGTGATTATTCAATAAAAAATTTTTATTTTTATAAACATTTAAAACATGTTTATATTTTTTTGATAACTTATTAAGTGCCTTCTCTTTTTCTTGATAAATAGTGAGATTATTAGGAACAATAATTATGCCTAGCGCCTGGTCGGGGGAAATATTTATTTTACTTAATGCCCGGCTATAATTATTAATAATTAATTTAGCATCATGTTGCAATACCGGGGTGCACCAGGTTATAAATCCATAAATATAAGATAAAACATACTTATTGACTGCGGATATGTATAAAGTAAAAAGTTGTTTATTATTAAACTTCTTCCGGCCATGATTATTAAATAACGTCGCCGCCTTTTTGGCATCATGACATGCCTGCTTTAATTTCAATAAATGTTTATTTAAATTTTGTTTTGAATATAATATTTTTGTAGCTTTCTGAATGGCTAGACGATATTCATTTCTATGTAAATAAAGTTCCGTGTTATTAGCATGCCAAAAGCATGCCCATGGCACGCCAATTCCATAAATTTTTTTATTTTCCTTGCTTAGAGCGCTAAATTTTATCTTATACCAAACCGGCAGTGGCGGAATATCTGGCCGCTTAGTTAAAAAATACCATTCTGCCTTAACCGCATTATTTATTATCTGATTCTCCTTAGAAACTTTAGCCATAGTTTTTTATTATTTTTTCTCTGCTTTTATATCTTTTTTATTCCCAACTTTACCATTTCCCCATTCATCTTTATATTTTCGCCTTCAACTTCGCTTTCCAAAATTTCCTCGCATAAAACATCTTTTTTTAACTCTTCCGCCATTTTTATAAAAACATTTTTTATTAACTCGCTATCGCTCTGCCAGGACAAAATAATTCTATCTTGAATAGTCAGCCCGGCATTTTTGCGCATATTATTAACCATGCGCACGATTTCCCGCTTTAAACCTCCAAGTTTTAAATCATCAGTTATGACGGTATCTAATTTCACTTTTAATTCTCCTTTGCCCTTTTCCACAATAACATCCCTAACATTCAATTCATCTTTTATTAAATTCAAATAATCTTCATTAATTGAAAATTGAAAATTGCTCGTCCTGTCTTGTGCAGGGAAAATTGAAAATTTTTCCAGTGGCTGTCTGACTTTTATCCCGGCCTCATCCCTCGCCGCCAAACCCAATTCCACAATTTTTCTTACCTGCTCCATCTTCTTAACAACTTCCTCATCTTCCTTTTCCGTCGGATCATCATATAAAGGCCAATCAACTAAATGCACGGACTTATTTTCATCTTTAAAATCAAAGCTGGTTGTTTTTTGCCAAATTTGCTCGGCGATAAACGGCGTAAATGGCGCCATAATTTTGGCTAACTGGATTAAAACATATCGGGTAATGCTAAGCGCTGATTTTTTATCAGCTTCATTGTCGCTCTTAAACCGATCGCGCGAACGCCTAATATACCAGGTTGAAAAATCATTGATAAAATTTTCAATCGGCCTGGCCGCTTTGGGAATATTATAACCGTCCATGCCTTGGGTCACTTCTTTAATTAAAATATTCAATCTGGCTAAAATCCATTTATCTAAAATATTTTCGCATTCCGGAAGCGAGCATTCGCCGCTTTTATTTTCTCCTTCTTTTTCATGCATGGCGTAAAATTTATAAACATTCCATAAAATCATAATAATCTTGCGTAGTGAGTCCCTAACGCCGTCTTTTGAAAAATTCAAATTTTCAGCGATTAAAACCGGCGAAGCGAATAAATAATAACGCATAGCGTCAACGCCGTATTGCCCGAAAATATCGGCCGGATCCGGATAATTTTTTAATCTTTTGCTCATTTTTTGCCCATTTTCAGCCAAAACTATGCCATTGGCGATAATATTTTTTGCCGCTTCTTTAT
Organism: Candidatus Falkowiibacteriota bacterium; assembly: GCA_016208065.1. Classification (GTDB taxonomy): domain Bacteria; phylum Patescibacteriota; class Patescibacteriia; order Patescibacteriales; family GWC2-42-12; genus JACPHD01. The sequence goes on from JACQYU010000070.1 coordinate 5,407, forward strand.
TAAATAAAGCCGTAGCTAAAACCATCATGGTATAAAACCAACCGCGCGTCTGATCGATGCCCTCGGCGATAAAATCAGCCGGCACCGGATAATTGTCTTTAAACTTTTTTTTAGTGAACGGATAATGCTCCTGGCCGTAAGGCATGGAGCCGGATTCAAACCAGCAATCAAAAACCTCCGGAATGCGTTTCGTCTTACCGCCGCATTTGCATGCCCAGGTTATTTCATCAACATATTGCTTATGCAAATCATTAACCGCCTGGCCGCTTAACTTTTTAAGCTCTTCTCTTGAGCCAATAACTATTTTTTCATCACATTTATCGCAAATCCAAACCGGCAAAGTCGCGCCCCAATAACGGTTGCGGCTAATCGCCCAATCGCGCGCTTGATCAAGCCATTTACCGAAGCGCCCATCCTTAATATGCTCCGGCACCCATTGGATTTTCCGGTTATTCTTTATTAAATCGTCTTTAATCGCCGTTACTTTTACAAACCAGGAATTAGCCGCGTAATTTAAAAGAGGGGTTTCGCATCTCCAGCAATGCGGATAGCTATGCTCGTATTTTTCTTTATGGAATAGCAAGCCCTCGCGAGCTAAATATTTTATAATTTCCACGTCGGTCTTTTGCGTATCGTCGGCCGGCTTAACGTTTAGGCCGGCAAAATCTTTAGCCTCCGGTTTAATCATGCCATCCATGTTTATATGCTGGACAAACGGCAAATTTTTCTCTTGGCCCAATCTCATATCATCTTCGCCGAAAGCCGGCGCGATATGCACTATGCCGGTGCCTTCATCCGTAGTAACGAAATCAGCGGAGTAAATTTTCCAGCCGTTTTCTCTATTTTCTAATTTTTCATCTTTAGAATAATAATCAAACAACGGTTTGTATTTTTTACCAACTAAGTCCTTGCCTTTAATTATGCTCTCTATTTTAAGCGTATAGTGGCTATTTGGAAAAATATATCCACCCTGATCTTTCTCAAATTTATCAATAATTTCTTTTGCCAAATAAACATATTCGTTTTTACTCGCCACTTGGTGGCTAGTGCCAATTTTATGCACCTGAGCTTCTATTAATATTTTCGCTTTCGCATAATCCATATCCTCTCCAACCGCCAACGCCACATTGCCGATTAAAGTCCAGGGCGTAGTGGTCCAAGCCAAAATAAAAGTTCCCGGCTCATCTGCCAGCTCAAATTTAACGATCGCTGATAAATCTTTTATGTCTTTATAGTTCTGCGTTACCTCAAAATTGGATAAAGTCGTGCCGCAACGCGGACAAATATGCATGGCCTTATAGCCTTGGTAAACCAATTTTTTATCCCACAAATTTTTAAATACCCACCAAATCGTTTCCATAAAATCCGGATCCATGGTTTTATAGTCGTTTTCCATATCAACCCAGCGTCCGATTCTACGGATAGTCTTTTTCCATTCTTCGGCGTAGCGCAAAACTATACTTTTGCAATAATTATTGAATTTAGCCACGCCCATAGCTTCTATATCCTGCTTATTTTTAAGGCCCAGCTCCTTTTCCGCTAAATTTTCCACCGGCAGCCCATGGCAATCCCAGCCCCAGCGCCGTTCCACTCTAAAGCCTTGCATAGTCCAATATCTAGGCACCGCGTCTTTCATAATACTGGCGACAATATGGCCATAATGCGGTTCACCGGTAGCGAACGGCGGTCCATCGTAAAAAACATAATCGCCTCGCGGAGCGGATTTTTCAACCGACTTTTCAAAAATCTTGTTTTTTTCCCAAAAATTCAAAACCTCCTCTTCCATGCCGGGGAAAGGATTGTTAACTTGTCTTACGTTTTGTTTTTTATCAGCCATGTTGTGTAAAAATTTCACAAATTATTAATTTATTTTAGCCTAAATTAAGCTAAATGTCAAAAAATTAAATAATATAAATTTTATAGACATATTGACACTTTTTATAATTTTAATAAAATATAAATATCAAACTGGCCGCATGGTCTCGCTATGCTAAGCACTGGCGAGATGCTACTTGTAGCTAATCATGCGACCAAAAAGGAGGAGTAATGTATTTTATTTCCACCGGGGCTGAATCAAAGATTCAGCCCTACTAATGATTTTTATTTATTTAAAATATTAAAAACCATCGGCTGCCAAGCTGATGGTTTTTAGCTTTAATAAATATTATTCCCACTCAATCGTTCCCGGCGGCTTGGAAGTGTAATCGTAAACTACACGGCCAACACCTTTTACTTCATTGGTAATACGTTCGCTTATGCGGCATAAAAATTCATGGGATAAATTAGAGACGCTGGCTGTCATAAAAACACTGGTATCAACCGCGCGCAAAGCTACTACATAATTATACGAACGCTCGTCGCCCACTACGCCGACGCTTTTGTCTGAAGTTAAAACCGCAAATGCCTGACCGATGCTATAATATTTGCCCGAGCGCATAAGCTCTTCCATAAAAATCGCATCGGCTCGGCGTAAAATCCCTAATTTTTCTTTGGTAATTTCTCCTTTAACGCGAATTGCTAAAGCCGGTCCGGGAAAAGGGTGCCGGCCCCAG
>JACQYU010000071.1 GCA_016208065.1 Candidatus Falkowiibacteriota bacterium
AAACCGTAAATCAGCAAAACCGATGCCAGCATTATTATTTCCGTTTTTATAGGCTTTTCTTTTAAATATTTAACCGCCATGAAATAATTTTGCGCCATTATCGGTAAAATAATTAAGCCGAAAAGCGGCAGATTGCGGATATATAAGCAAGCGAAAGCGGAAAAAACAGCCGCTAAAAATAAATTATAATAATCAAAGCGCCGCTTCGCGGCCGCTGACAAAATAAAACTTAAAATTAATAATCCCAATAATATTTTAAAAATCAATATATTATAATCAATCATTAAATTTTCCAGATAAAAGGGCGATTTATTTTCCGCTATTTCATAACCGTATTTTTTCAAAATATTAAACGGATATAAAAGGCCTTTAATAAAATTAGGATTTAATAAAGTCGCGGCCCAGCTTAATAAAGCGATATAAAAAAATTTTCTGGCCGGCCCAACTTTAAAAAAATCTTTAAAATGAAAAATAAGCTGTTCCAGCGCGGCTAAACTTACTAAAAACAAGCCGATAAAAAAATAAATATGCAAATTCACCCAGGCTAAAAATATTGGCATAAGCCAAACCAATTTTTTCGTATAGCCGAAAGCGCGAAAATCTTCTACCAGATAATAAGTCAAAGCGATAAAAAAATAACTTAATATTTCCGGCCGAATATCAATTCGCTCGGACATAAGCAAAATTACCGGCAAAACTAAAATCGCGGCCAGATAAAAATCGGCTTTTCGCGCCGCCAGCTTAAAAATAATCAGCACGGCCGCCGCGCCCAATAAAATATTTAAAAGCGTTAAAATCTTAAAGCCGCCGATTAAATATAGAAGCCAGAAAATTACGCCCGAAAGCCAATGGTGGTTTATAAACGGCAAATCAGGCTCGGTAAAAGAATAAAAATTTTTAAATAACACGCCCGGTTCTTGCCAGACAATCCGGCCGTTTTTCAGATGCCGGCCTAAATCCAGCGACGTAAAATCGCCTTGCTGAAAATAAATCAGCGCGGTCAAAGCGATAATGCTTAAAATTATGAGTATCTTTAAGCTAAAAATAATCCTATGTTGCATAATTATATTTTAGCAAAATTATACTAATTAATATATATAAGCTATTTCAAAATCACCAAAAAATTTACATTTTTAGCGGAGCAAAAAATACTATATGTCTAAAATATAAAAAGTTCAATCTCCTGCTTGAAATTGAACCTTTTATATAAAACTTTATATCTTTTACGCGAACTTTCTAATTACTCCCCTAACCACTCCCTGAATAAGCGGATTGGCCGCGTAAATCGGCTTCATGGAAGAGTTGGCCGGCTGCAGGCGGATGCGCTTTGATTCGCGGTAAAATTTCTTTAAAGTGGCGTAAGCGTTATTTAATAAAGCCACAACCACATCGCCGTTCTCGGGCGAGGGATTGCGCTCTACAATTACATAGTCGCCGTCTAAAATTCCGTCTTCAATCATTGATTCGCCCTTAACTCTTAGCACATAGCTATTGGCGCTATCGGTTACGAAATCGGCCGGCACGGCGATAGTATCATTTTCTTCAACCGCTTCAATCGGCTCGCCGGCGGTAATTAAACCGACCAAGGGCAATTCCAGGCTAGCGGTCCAATTTACCGCGGCCGGCACGATTTCAATTGACCGCGCTTCGTTAAACGAAGTTTTTAGCATGCCTTTTTGCTTTAACGACTGGACATGCGCGTGAATGGTAAACTCGGTTATAAAATCCAAAATTTGCCTTTGCCTTTTTGTTAAATTATCGCCCATATATTTATTTTTAAAATTAGTTATCCACAAAGCCTATCTGCCTAATTTAATTATATACGAACAAAACACGAAAGTCAAGAATAAATTAAAAGCCTAAAAAATAGGCTAAAATAAGCTGCTAATTACTTATCTAAATAAAACTTCCTCTTTCCCTCGCTTAATTTTTCAATGGCGTATCTTAGCATAACCCGAGGCATAATTTTATAATGCTTGTCCAAAAATTTTTCTAAAACAGCCTGGTCGCGCTTGCCCGCCTCCCTAAGCATCCAGCCCGAAGCCTTATGGATTAAGTCGTGCCGGTCATTTAATAAAATTTCGGAAATTTTTAAAGTATCGTTGAATTGTTTATTCCTTAAAAAAGCGAAAGTGGAAATAATAGCAATTCTTTTTTCCCAAAGATTTTTTGACCTGGCCAGCTTATATAAAATCCGCCTGGGCTTATCCAATAAATAATCGCCTAGAATATAATGGCAGGATAAATCCACTAAATCCCAATTGTTGATATTCTTGGTATTTTTTAAATAAAAATCCACGATTTTTTTCTTGCCGCGATCATCCGCTTTTTTATACCGGCTTAGTAAAATAAGCAAAGCGATTAAGCGCTGTTCGTGAATTTTACTATGCAGCAGTTTTTGCGCGTCAGCCAAACTTAAATTCTCATATTGACGCGCCACTTTTCTCTGCGCCGGAACTTTTATGCCTAAAAAAATATCCCCTTCCCCGTATTGGCCTTTGCCGGTTTTAAAAAAGCCGGTTAAAATCGCCGCCTGTTTTTTATCAGCCAATTTTTTTAGCTCGCTTTTTAGATTTTTTAAACTTGGCATAGCAATTAATTTCTCTTATTAAACGCCAAGGTGGCGATTAAAACCATAAAAACCGAGAAAGCCGATAAAGCCAAAATATTAATTTCTATGGGATATAAAAATAATTTTTGCGCCAACTCGGCCGGAAGGCCGTTTAAAATTATTTGGCGCATGGCGTCAACGCCGTAAGTCAAAGGGTTAAAGCGGGAAAGGATCGTCATCCATAAAGGCACGTTTGTTAAAGGGAAAAAAGCGCCTGACAGGAAAAACATGGGAAAAATCAAAACTTGCATGATAATGCCGAAACTTTCCGTGGTTTTCATGCGCGAAGCTATAAAAAGGCCCATGCCGGAAATGGCAAAAGCCAAAAGCACCATGAATAAAAATAATTTTACCACGATAAAAATGTGCAAACTTATGCCCATAAACGGCGCTAAAACTAAAAGCAGCCAGGCCTGGGTTGAAGCCACGGTTACCGCGCCTAAAATTTTACCGATAACGATTGAAGTTCGGGAAATCGGCGCCACGAGAATTTCCTTTAAAAACCCGAATTCGCGGTCCCAAACCGTGGAGACGGTGGAAAAGAAAGCAATGCCCATAACGTTCATGGCAATAATGCCAGGGTACATGAATTTCATAAAATCAATGCCGAAATTGCCCTGATTTAAAGTGCCGCCCAAGCCGGCGCCGAAAATCACCAAAAACATCAAAGGCTGAAGCAAGGTGGAAAATATCCTGGCCTTATCGCGGATATATCTTATGCCTTCCCTTCTCCAGATTGTATAGATAGCTCTTAATTCATTCATAATAATAAATAACTAGATTGGAATAAATTTAGAAAATTTTCGTGCGAGGACTGTTTGAGTCCGCCAGCAGGCGGACGAGTTCCGCAGTAGAAAATTTTCTAAATTTATTCCAATCTCTAATGCGACAACTAATATAAACAATTATATAATGTTAATGCCTCATGGCCATTCTTTGCCTCATTAAGTCTTTGGCCGAAGCGTCTTCTTCGCGGATTTTTTTTCCTGTTAAATTTAAAAATACGTCGTCCAGCGTCGGCTTTCTTAATTCAACCGATTCAATTTTTTCTTCAAGCTCATTGAATAATTTCGGTAAAAATTTATCCCCGTCGGAGACTTCAAGCTTTAATTTATCATCCTGAATTTTCGCGGCCAAACCGAATTTATTTTCAATCTCGCGGCGCAATTTTTCAAGATTAGCCGCGGCCATGGTAATAATATCGCCGCCCACCATTTTTTTAAGATTAGCCGGCGTGTCTAAAGCCACGATTTTCCCTTGATCAATAATCGCGATGCGATCGCAATATTCAGCTTCGTTTAAATAATGCGTGGTCATGAAAATAGTCATGTCTTTTTCTTTTTTAAGCTTTAAAATATATTCCCAGATATTAAACCTGGTTTGCGGATCAAGCCCGATAGTCGGCTCGTCTAAAAACATGACTTTAGGATAATGGATAAGGCCGCGGGCGATTTCCAGCCGCCTTTTCATGCCGCCGGAAAAAGTTTTAACAATATGGCCGCGCCTGTCCCATAAATCAACCAGCCGTAAAACTTCCGGCAGGCGCTCGCGAAAAACCTTTTTGTCAACGCCGTATAAATCAGCATGAAAATATAAATTTTCTTCAGCGGTTAATTTATCATCCAATGAAGAATCTTGAAAAACCAAACCAATGGATTTTCTAACTTGATTTCTTTCCTTATTAACATCAAAGCCGTTTATCGCGGCCTGGCCGGAATCAGGCTTAAGCAAAGCCGCCAGCATGCTTATGGTCGTTGACTTGCCGGCTCCGTTCGGCCCTAAAAAACCGAAAATCTCGCCTTTGCTAACAACAAAAGAAATATTATCTACGGCGGTTAACTGCCCGAATTTCTTGGTTAAATTTTTTACTTCAATTATATTATAATCCACACAATTAAAAATAAAGCCGCCATCCCCATAAACGCTAACAAAGCGGCTTTAAAATTATTTATCTTTATCTTCTCTGGCGCCCATAATTAAAGCGCCGGCCAATATAATTACAAAAATTATAATTATAAGCATCATCATATAAAATTTTTGCCAACGGAATTATTGCTGGCCCGGCTTATTAAAGCGGTTGTAAATTTTTTTACCGATATAATAAATCAGCCAAATAATAAGGCCGTAAAGCAAAAGCATGGGCAAAGCTATAATAATAAAACGAATCAGCCCGTCAACAAAATTTTGGCCGCCGGTTATTAATTGCTTAACCGAAGTTTTAATTACCTGCCATGGCCTCCAATCAACGCTAGCTGAAGCTATTTCCACGTCTTCGCTTAAATTAACAGTAATGGCTGACATGTCGGTTTGGGAATTAAGGTAGCGCAGCCGGCCGTCAAGCTGTTCAATCTCTCCGCGCGTTCTCGCCACTTCCCTGGTAACGGCCAGGATCTCCTCAATTTTCCCTGAACGGTTAAGCAAAGCGACAAAAGAAGCTTCTTCGGCGCGCTTATTTTTAAGGCGCGCTTCCAAGTCAATATATTCTTCGGTTATATCCTGAGCATTGGCTGATTCTGATATAACCTGGGTGGCAATTTTTTTAATTTCATTAAATACGGCCGTAAAATTTTGAAAAGGCACGCGAACGGTAATATAACCGGATTTAATCCCCCGGTTTGATTCGGAAAAACTGGAATTGGCCACTTCGCCGTTATTTAGTTTAGCGATATTGGCAATGCCTTCAGCCGCCGCGTCAGCTTTTTCCACCTTAAGGCTTAAATTTCCGGTTTTAATAATCTTCTTATCAGCCACGTCCGCGGCGATATTGGCAATAGCTCCGCCGCCTGGCTCGGCTATTGAATCCATGGCTATTTCAGTCGAAAGCATCCGGCCGGATTTAGCCGACGGCGCGGCGCTTTGAAACATGCCTATGGCTCCGCCGGCCGGCTGGCTGGAAGCTTTATCGCCCGTAATCCGGCCGACACCGCCTAAAGCAATCATTAAGCCGAAATACAAAATAAAAAAAATCAAA
>JACQYU010000059.1:0-7478 GCA_016208065.1 Candidatus Falkowiibacteriota bacterium
AATTGTTTTTACCGCGCATACGAAATTGTAGCGACCGCAGGGAGCCCAAATTTCGTCTAAGCAGGAAAAACAATTTTTTCCAGCCACATCATACGTGAGATTGCTTCGTCGCCCGAGTACGGGCTCCTCGCAATGACAGAAAATTCTTAATTCGTAATTGTCAATTGCCTCTCGCCTGTTTGCTGATATTAATCAATATGCCGACGGAGGCCAGAGCCACGAGCATGGCCGAACCGCCATAGCTTACCATGGGCAGAGGCACGCCGGTCATGGGCATTATATTTACCATGCCGCCGATATTGATAAAAGCCTGAAACACCATCCAGCTTACAATGCCGATAGCTAAAATTTTTCCAAAATCGTCCGGCGCGCGCTTAGCGATAACGACTCCGCGATAAAACAGCGCCAAATATAATAAAATTAAGCCAACGGAAAAAATAAAACCGGTTTCTTCGCTGATTATCGGAAAAATAGCGTCATTTTGCGCCTGCGGCAAATAAGAAAATTTCTGTCTTGAAGCGCCAAGGCCGCGGCCCCAGAAACCGCCCGAGCCAACCGCGATTAGAGACTGGTTAATCTGATAGCAATACTCTTTAGGCGAATAAGACGGATCCAGCATGCATTTAAAGCGGTTAGCCTGATAAGGATAAATATTTACCATAATAATTAAAGCTAAGATGCCCAATAAAATTAAAATTACTAAATGTTTAATACTGCCTCCGCCGATAAAATAAACCGTAAGCGAAGCCAGAGCAATAATAGTTAAAGTGCCCATATCCGGCTGCAGTATCATTAAAAAAGCGATAACTCCCAAAATAGCGATAAAAGGCCCAAGTCCGCGCGAAAGTTCCGCTAATTTCTTTTTTCTGCCCTCAAGCCAGGACGCCAGATATAAAAGAAAAGTAATTTTAACCAATTCCGCCGGCTGCAAGGAAAAACCGAAAACATTAATCCAGCTCCGGGACGTTCCCCAAGTGCCGGCCAGGCCGGGAATAAAAACCAAAAGCAAAAGTCCGATAGAAGCGATTAGCATCCATAAAGCGTATTTTCGCCAAATTTGATAATCAACGCGGGAAAAAAACCAGGCCGCCGCCAAGCCTAAAACCAGGCCAAAAAACTGATGTTTAAAAAAATAATAGCTGTCCTGGTGGGCGCTATAAGAAATAACCGACGAAGCGCTTGAAAGCATGATCAAGCCGAAAATAATAATAGCGCCAACGATAAAAATAAGCGGCCGATCCGCTTCGCGTTCGCTTTTATAATTAATCAACTTATTAAATAATTTTATTAATGAAGACATAGAAATAATTTTCAATTTCTAATTTTTAATTTCTAAACAATGTTTTAATTTTTCAATTTATTAATTTACGAATTAATTTATTGAGAATTGTTTGAAAATTGAAAATTAAAAATTGAAAATTTACATTCTACATTGTCTTATCCAATAAAAATACCACCAGTCCCATAGCCGCGCTCACGCCGGCAATAACCCAAAAGCGCATAACTATTTTAGGCTCGGTCCAGCCAATAGCTTCAAGATGATGATGAATCGGCGAAGAAATAAATATTTTCTTGCCCCTGATTTTTTTTGATAACTGCTGGATGATGACTGAAAAAGATTCTATGACAAAAATTAAGCCGATAATCGGCAAAATCAAAGCCGAATCGGTCAGCATGGCAATTACGCCCAAAGTAATGCCTAAACTCATGGCGCCGGTATCGCCCATGTAAAATCTGGCCGGATTGATATTAAACCATAAAAAGGCCAAAAGAGCGCCAACGATAACACCGCAAAAAGCGGCTAAATCATATTTAACGGTTGAAAAAGCGATTACGCCGAAAGCGGCAAAGCAAAAAAGCAAAACGCCGCCGGCCAAACCGTCCAGGCCGTCGGTTTCATTAACTGAAAAAGCCGTAGCCACTAAAACAAAAATAAAAATCAGCATATACGGCCAACCCATTTGATAATCGCCTAAAAACGGCACATGGAAAACATCCCAGTCTAATTTAAAATAAAACCACCAAGCGCCGAAACAAGCGATAATGGTATAAATCAATAAACGATGCCTTACTTTTAAACCGCCGCCGCCCAGTATGCCTTTACCCCTAACATCCAGCCAATCGTCAAATAAGCCGATTAAGGCGGTGGCTACCAAAGCGCCCAGAGGCAAGAGAGTTTCTTTGCGGGACAGAAAATTAAGATAGTTAAAAATATCCGCGGAAAAAATTTTCGGCAGATAATAAAAAATGGCGGCCAAAATTAAAACCGTCAGCCAAACCAAGATGCCGCCCATGGTCGGCGTGCCATCTTTATGGGCGTGCATTTTAGTATAAATCGGCGTTAAGCCGTTAGACCTTATTTTCTTGCCCAAATTATATTTATACAGATAGTGGGTTAAAAGCGGCGTCCAAAAAATAGCAAAAATAAAAGCCAGAGCGGTTAAAAACAAAATTTTAATAATATAAAAATCAAACATAATGATTAACAAGTTATTAGTTAACCGGTTAGCAGCTAAAAAACTTACAACCGGCTAATTTATTATATTTATCTAAAATTAACTAAATATATAGTGAGCGTGGCGGCAATCAAAAATAAATTGATCAACAGGGAAAATCCCAAAAGCAAATGGATTAAAAATTTATTTTTTCTAAAAATATTTAAAAGCAACAGGAAATTTATGATGATAAAAGCCAAGCCTAAGGTCGGGATAATATAAATATCCCTGGCATTGCCGATTAAATTAACGCCTAAATTAACGTTATAATGCAAAACCACTAAATTCTGGCTTACGTTATTATTAACGTAAAAAGCCAATAACCAGTTGGCGATATTTAGAGCAAACAAAAATAAAAGATACATCCTGACATACATAAAACCGATTAAATATAAAACGGCTTGAACCAGCTTTTCGCGGCCAAGATATAAATAATCCAATATTTTATGTATCTCATGGCTCAAGGTCGCCATATGTTTAATTTAACATACTTTTCCCGTATCTCGCAACTCGCATCTCGTAAGCCATAACACCGCGGTTTTAGCATTTTGAATTACGAGTTGCGAGCCCGCGAAATGCTCTTTTCAAGAAAACATAAATTATGGTATAATATAAACAATTAAAAATATCGAAAAAATTACATGCTGTCAAACCAACAATTAAAAAAAATATTGGAAAAATCCGATATTATACCAACTCAAGAATTTGAAAAATTTTCCCAGGAAGCCGAAAAATCCGGCAAAGCTCTGGAAAATTATTTAATTGAAAAAAAAATTATAACCTCAAATTCTCTATACGAAAACGCGGCTAGCTATTTTAAAGTGCCTTTTATAAATCTAAAAGACCAAGTCATAAGAAAAGACGTCTTATTCAACATTCCCGAACCGATTGCTTCAACTCACCAAATAATCGCTTTCTCCGCCGATGACAAAGAAATAAAAATCGCCACTTTAGACCCGGAAAACATGGAAATTTTTGAGTTTATTAGAAAAAAAACCGGCTTAAAGCCAATAATTTATTTAACTACTCCGGAGAGCCTTAACGAAACAATAAAGCAATACCATAAAAGCTTAAAAGCCGAATTCAAAGACTTGACTAATGAAAATATGGACAGCGGCGGCGAGAACCTTAAAAAATTAGCGGAAAATCTGCCAATCGTCAGAATCGTTGATACGCTTTTAGAATACGCGATTTTTGAAGGCGCTTCGGATATTCATATTGAACCGGAGGAAAAAGACGTTATCGCGCGCTACCGCGTTGACGGAATTTTAAGAACGGTCATGACTTTGCCTAAAAACGTCCAGCCGGGAATCATCGCCCGCATTAAAATATTGGCCAATTTAAAAGTTGACGAACATCGCTTGCCGCAAGACGGCCGCTTTAAAATAAGCGCCAAAGAATACAAAGTTTCTTTCAGGGTTTCCATTATTCCGACTTTTGACGGAGAAAAAATTGTTATGCGCTTATTAAATGAAAAAGCGCAAATTTTAACTTTGGAACAATTAGGCTTGCAATCTTCGGCCCTGGAATCCATAAAAAGGAATATTTCTAAGCCGCACGGCATGATTTTAGTAACCGGGCCGACCGGTTCGGGCAAAACCACGACGCTTTACACGGTACTGAATATCTTAAATACGCCGGAAGTTAATATTATGACCATTGAAGACCCGATTGAATACCGCATGCCGCGCGTTAACCAATCCCAAGTCAACCCGAAAATAGGCTATACTTTTGCCGCCGGCTTAAGGGCTTTTTTAAGGCAAGACCCGAACATTATCATGGTTGGAGAAATCCGCGATCAAGAGACCGCGGAAATTGCCATTCACGCGGCCATGACCGGCCACTTAGTGTTGTCAACTTTGCATATCAACGATGCCGTAACTACCCTGCCTCGCCGTTTCGATATGGGTATTCCGGCATTTCTGGTGGCTTCAACCACTAACATTATAATCGCCCAAAGATTGGTCAGAAAAATTTGCCCTAATTGCATCCAAAGCTATAAATTAGACAAACAGACAATAATGGAATTAAAACAACAGCTTGATCTTGAAAATATTATGCAGACGCTTGAAGAAAAAAAAATTATTATTAACGCCAAACAAGGCATAGAAACTTTGCTGTTTTACCGGGGCAAAGGCTGCAAACAATGCTCTAACTCCGGTTATAAAGGCAGGCTGGGCATTTATGAAGTTTTAGAAATCACCGAAGAACTGTCCGAATTAATTTTAAAAAAAACTCCTCCGGCCGAACTTAAAAAACAAGCGGAAAAACAAAATATGCTTACTATCGTTGAAGATGGTTTTATTAAAGCCAAAAACGGCATCACCACGATTGAAGAAATCATGAGAGTAACTAAAGAGTAAAAAATAAAAATTATGCCAGTAATTTTACCGCCGCAAAACGAGCAGACAAACCAATCTGAGAAAATAGCCGAAATGGCCGCTCCGCAAAACGAGAAAAAAAATATAATGAGCGCCATCGGCCATTTTTCTAAAAAATTTTCCACCATACCAATTTCCGAGAAACTGTTTTTCGTCCAACACTTAAGCATTATGCTTAAGGCCGGAATTTCCTTATCAGTGGCTTTAAAAACTTTGGGCAAGCAAACCGGCAATAAGCGCTTCGCCGGCATTATTAATGACATTTCTAAAAATGTGGAAAAATGCGTAAGCTTTACGGAAAGCTTAAGGCCTCATGAAAAAATCTTTGGGCAACTTTTCGTCAGTATGATTGAATCCGGCGAAATATCCGGAAAGCTTGAAGATGTTTTAAAGAGGCTATATATCCAATTTAAAAAAAATCACGAATTGGTTTCAAAGGTCAAGGGCGCGCTTACTTACCCGGCGGTAATTTTAGCGGCTATGACCGGCATTGGCATTTTTATGATGATCGCCGTAGTGCCGAAAATAACCGTCATGTTTAAAGATTTTAATGCCGAACTGCCTTTAGCCACCAAGCTGCTCATTAAATTATCCGACAGCTTGGTTGCTTACGGCTTGCTATACTTAATCGGCTCAGTTGTTTTCGCTCTTATCATATTTCAATTTAGCAAAACTATAAAAGGAAAATATATTTTTCACGGCTTGCTTTTAAAATTGCCGATTTTCGCGCCGATTATCAAAAAAATAAATTTAGCCCGATTCGCGCGCACTATCAGCTCGCTTTTAAAAACCGATATTATGATTATTAAAAGCTTCCAAATAACGGCGAACGTTTTGGGCAATGTTTATTACCGCGATGCTTTAAATGAAATGAGCAACAAAATTAAAAAGGGCGGCACCATTAATGAAATAATCGGTAATTACCCGAAATTATTTTCACCCGTAGTCATACAAATGATTGCCGTAGGCGAAGAAACCGGCGAGCTTGATTATATTCTTGAAGAATTAGCCGAATTTTATGAGGGCGAAATTGACCAAACCATGAATAACCTGCCGGCGATAATTGAGCCGCTTTTAATCTTAATTCTCGGGCTGGTTGTCGGCGGTATGGCCGTAGCCGTAATTATGCCCATGTATTCTTTAACGTCAGCCATATAATTTTACAGAAGAATATGAATTTTTATAAAAATCATCGCGGCACCATGCTAGTCGACCTTTTGGTCGCCCTTAGCATTATTGCCTTTTTATCCACTTTAACCATACCTTATTTAAAAAGATACCAGCCTAATTTAAAGCTTAACGCTACCGCCCGCGATTTAACGACTGATTTAAGATATGCCCAACAATTAACCGTGACCGAGCAAAAAGTTCATTTGGTAAAATTTAATTTGCTTAACGATAAATACGACATATTAAAAGTTGATTCCGCCACCACTACCATTAAAACCGTTATCCTTGACCCCGAGATAAGCATAAAACAAATCACCGGCCTAACCAATGATCAAGTTGTTTTTAACTTTTACGGCGGCGTCAGCCAGCCCGGACAAATAATTTTAACCAATACTAACAATGTCGACGCCGCCATCAACATAAAACCGTCGGGTTATATCCAGCTTGAACAATAAAAAACATGAATTATAAACTTAAAAAAATATCTAAAAGCCAGGCTGGCATGAGCCTTTTGGAAATAATGGTGTCGCTGTCTATTTTGGTTGTTACTTTTATCTCTTTAATGCAGTCCTTCCCTCTAGCCTTAGCTATTAACAAAACTTCGGAAAATGCCACTAAAGCCTCTTATCTGGCGCAAGAAAAACTCGAGGAGCTTAACTCTCTCGGCTACGGCAATATCGCCGTTGGCGAAATTGAGGCTAAGCATCGCCTATCCGGCACCCCGACTGATTATTTATATTATTTCCAAAGGCAAACTGCGGTTAATTATGTTGACGGTAATCTGCAAAACAGCGTTTCAGACACCGGGCTAAAAAAAATTTCCGTTACCGTCTACTACACAAACGCTTTATCTAAAACTGAAAAAATTTATTCTACCGTTACTTTAATGAGCCAATGGTAAAAATATGAAACCAGGCTTTTCAATCATAAATATCATAATAATCGCCGGTTTGATTTTACTGGCTTATTTAGGCTACGCCCGATATTTAGATAATAAGGTTGGACAAATTTTAAAAAATTCCGATTTACCGGGGCATACGGCTTCAGAAAATAATAAATCAGCCACTTCAACAAATTCACCGCTGAAAAACCAAACGAGTCTGCCGGAAGCCGCGAACCGGGAAATTCAAACCCCTAAAACTGAGGCGGAAAAAATAATTCCAGCGTCCGCAAAAAAAGGTTATTATGAAAATTCTACTTATTTTTATCAAATCAGTTTTCCTGAGAGCTGGCCTATAAAAATTAGGTCGGCGGAAAACGTATCTTTAGGCACTGTGCCGCCGAAGAATGGCCAAGGCGCCATAACCATTGAAGTGTCGCAAGGCGAAAATAACGAGCTTGAACAAGCCAAGGCGGAAGCTAAAAAATACCCCGGCCTGATTTCAATAACCGAGGAACCGATTACTTTAGCCGGAATTAACGGCAATAAAAT
>JACQYU010000059.1:7595-8316 GCA_016208065.1 Candidatus Falkowiibacteriota bacterium
AATTTAATGGCTAAAACCAAGGCTGTCAATATTTTGTTAAAAAAATCCAATTTAAATTATATTATTAAATACGGCGAGGAATCTCCTGAATTCGTTGGCCAAACCAACAAAGCGCTAACAACATTTAAATTTATTAAATAATGAATAAACCAATAAAAAATACAGCCGGCTTTACTCTTTTGGAAATTATTGTCAGCATTTCTTTATTTACTATTATTATTATTTTGGTGAGCAATGTTTTTTTAGTTACTCAAAACGCTTACAATAAAAACTCAAATATCGCCGAATTAACGCAAAATGCCCGGGTTTCTTTAGATAGGATCTCCCGTGAACTAAGGCAATCTTCGAATATCATCACCGCCCTGCCGGCAACCGATAATGATCCGAGCAACCCGCTAGCCAACCAAATTTCCCTTCAAGACGGCCACGACGTCAGCCAAATAACTTATCTAAGATATTATCTTGACGGCACTAATTTAATGCGCGAGCATAAAGCTTATTATTTTATCCAGGAACCGTCTGTTTACGTGGCTTATAACGCCCTTGATCAGGGAGGCGCGGCGCCGATGGAAACCATAATTGATAATCGGGTGGTGGGAGAATATTTTACTGAATTGAATTTTTGGGGAGCTAACGGCTTAATCAATATTTCTTTGAATTTAACAAAGAATCAAAATGCCTTTTCCATAAAAACCTCGATTTTTTCTCGCAACCGCTAAAT
>JACQYU010000061.1 GCA_016208065.1 Candidatus Falkowiibacteriota bacterium
TAGATTCGTGGGTTTTAAAAAACCGGTTTTCAACAAACCAGCTTCAATCATAACTGCTTATGATTTAATAATATA
Source organism: Candidatus Falkowiibacteriota bacterium (assembly GCA_016208065.1). Classification (GTDB taxonomy): domain Bacteria; phylum Patescibacteriota; class Patescibacteriia; order Patescibacteriales; family GWC2-42-12; genus JACPHD01. The sequence goes on from JACQYU010000061.1 coordinate 76, forward strand.
TCCTAATTCAAGGATTTATTTTGCTGTTATTTTGTTGATCTCCTCGCTATATCAATTTTCATTTAAACACTTTCCAATTTAGGAGTTGTCTAAATAATTATTGATATAAATATATAAAAATAAATTTATTTACTACTAGTTTAATTCGTTTTTAATTTGTGTATTTTTGTGTTTTACTACATTTTTATTTCGATGTCAACTCCGGCCGGCAAACCAAGGCTGGTTAAAGATTCTATGGTTTTAGCCGTTGGTTCAATAATATCCACTAACCTTTTATGAATTCTAATCTCGTATTGGTCCCGGGAATCTTTATGGACAAAGGTTGAGCTGTTGACCGTATACTTCTTCTTTTCCGTCGGAAGCGGTATGGGGCCATAGATTTGGGCTCCGGTCCTCTCGGCGGTATCAATAATAGTTTTGGTTGACTGGTCAATAATCTTATGGTCAAAAGCCTTTATTTTAATACGAATCCTTTGTTTAGAATCTTCGGGGGCTTTTGCTTCCGATTTGGCCTCTATAGCCGCTTTCTTTTTGTCTTTAGCTTCGGTCATTTTTTTCTGTTAATTTACACGCTGTTTGCGCTTTAGTGTTTTTAATTAATAAAAAACAGTTGTAGTTATTATCATCTTTGTCCCCGCTAATCTACGAACCTGCCTGCCGGCAGACAGGTCCGCTACGAATATCACGAATATTATTTAACATGTTTAATTTTAATTTATAGTATTCGTAGCTGATTTGTAGATTTGTAAGGGTATTAAATATACATTATAACCCCCACCAAATTTTGGCGGGGGCAAAATGCTTATTTAATAATTTTAGTGACTACGCCGGCGCCGACGGTGCGTCCGCCTTCGCGAATAGCGAATCTCTGTTTTTCTTCCAAGGCTACCGGAGAAATCAATTTAATTTTCAAATTTACCGTATCGCCCGGCATAACCATTTCCGTGCCTTCCGGCAATTCAACTTCCCCGGTTACGTCAGTGGTACGTACATAAAATTGAGGTTTATAGCCCTTAAAAAACGGTTTATGCCGTCCGCCCTCTTCTTTGGTTAAAATAAAAACTTCAGCGTCAAATTCAGTATGGGGGGTAACCGTACCCGGCTTAGCTAAGACTTGACCTCTTTCAACTTCATCTTTTTTAGTGCCGCGCAATAGCAACCCGGCATTGTCTCCGGCCTGGCCTTGATCCAACGACTTATTAAACATTTCTACACCGGTAACCACAGTCTTTTGCGTATCCCGCAAACCAATTATTTCAACTTCTTCATTAACTTTAATCACGCCTCTTTCAATTCTGCCGGTGACTACGGTGCCGCGGCCTTCAATTGAGAAAATATCTTCAACCGGCATTAAAAACGGCTTATCAGTATCGCGTTTCGGTTCAGGAATATAATCATCCAAAGCTTTAGCCAATTCCATAATTGAATTACCATATTCGCCCGAAGGATTTTCTAAAGCCTTTAAGGCCGATCCTCTGATAATCGGGGTAGTATCGCCCGGGAATTCGTATTTCTTTAATAAATCGCGAATTTCTTCTTCAACCAAATCAATCAGTTCTTTATCTTCAACCATGTCGCATTTATTTAAGAAAACAACTATGTAAGGCACGCCGACTTGTCGGGCGAGCACAATATGTTCTCTGGTTTGAGGCATTGGTCCGTCAGTAGCCGCAACAACGAGTACCGCTCCATCCATTTGAGCCGCGCCGGTAATCATGTTTTTAACATAATCAGCATGTCCCGGACAATCAACGTGGGCATAATGCCTTTTCTCAGTTTCATACTCAACATGGCAAGTAGCGATAGTAATGCCGCGAGCCTTTTCTTCGGGAGCCGCATCAATCTGATCAACATTTTTATCAGATGATTTAAAACCCCTGTTTTTTAGCACCGCTAACATAGCAGCGGTTAAAGTTGTTTTGCCATGGTCAACATGGCCGATTGTTCCCACATTAACATGGGGTTTTGTGCGTTCAAATTTTTCTGCCATATTTATTTTGACTTAACGGCCTCCGATTTTTTCGGAGTTATTTGCCCTTATTAAATAAGGCCGGGCTCCCAGCCGTCTTTATTTATAATTAATTATTTATTTTGTAGGAATTAAAATGCCAATTCTTCCAAATACTGCCGATCTTCTTCAATTATTTCCTCAGCATTAACTTTTCTTCTTGAAGGAATTGACCAGCCTTTACCGGCTCTTTTAACGGATTTCTCATTAAGCTGTTCTTTGACCGGTAATTCCCTAAAATAATCGGGAATCATATCAATACTTTCCTCTTCGCCCTGGTCGCTTTTCCATATTGCGATATCGCGATTTATTTTATCAAGTAATTCATCTTCTGTCAACCCCCTAACTTCGCTCTTGCCTAAAACCAAGTTTTCATAATCTTTTAAAGATAAAACAACAAACACATTATCCGGCTTTGAACTGTCAAAAACAATCAATTTGTCACCGGTCTTTTTTGCTAAATTAATCGCTTTAGCGAGTTGGTCTTGCATAAGGCATATATTATTTCTTAAAGAATATATACATTATATATTGCAATTTAGACAGTTGTCAAACATTTTCTTCATAACTCGTAACTCATAACCCAAAAGCTAATTGAGCTGCGAGATTTTATTTCTTCTCTTTTCCGCCGATAATTTCTTCAGCCACATTTTTCGGCACTTCGGAATAATGAGCGAATTCCATTGAATAACTGGCCCGGCCCTGGGTCATTGATCTTAACTGCGTGGCATAACCGAACATGGCAGCCAAAGGAACTTTGGCTTTAATAAATTTAACATTGGCGCGATCGCCCATTTCTTCTATTTGCGCTCTTTTTGAATTAAGGTCGCCGATAACTTCGCCCATAAATTCTTCCGGCGTAACGGCTTCAACTTTCATAATTGGTTCTAAAATAATCGGCGAAGCTTTACGGCAGGCTTCCTGAAAAGCCATGGAGCCGGCGATCTTAAAAGCCGCTTCTGAAGAATCAACTTCATGATAAGATCCGTCTAGAACGGCAACTTTGATATCAACTATGGAATAACCGGCTAAAATACCTTTATCCAAAGCTTCTTTAACGCCTTTTTCAATCGCCGGTATATATTCGCGCGGGATTGATCCGCCCTTAACTTCATCTATAAATTCAAAGCCTTTGCCGCTCTCATTAGGTTCAACCCTAAGCCAGCAATGGCCGTATTGGCCGCGTCCGCCGGATTGCTTAATATATTTTCCTTCAGCTTCAGCCGATTTTTTAATAGTTTCTCGATAAGCCACTTGCGGCTTGCCTACGTTAGCCTCAACTTTAAATTCGCGTTTCATTCTGTCAACGATAATATCCAAATGCAATTCTCCCATGCCGCCAATAATAGTTTGCATAGTTTCTTCATCGCTCCTAACCCTAAAGGTTGGATCTTCTTCGGCTAATTTAGCCAAGGCCATGCCCATTTTTTCCTGATCAGCCTTGGTTTTCGGCTCAATGGCGATATGAATAACCGGCTCGGGAAAAGTAATAGACTCTAAAACCAGAGGCCGGCTCTCGTCGCATAAAGTATTGCCCGTAGTCGTGCCTTTTAAGCCAATAGCGGCCGCGCTTTCTCCGGCATAAACTTCCTGAACTTCTTCGCGATGATTAGCGTGCATTCTAACAATACGGCCGATTCTTTCCCGGTTGCCGGTGGTAGTATTTAAAACGTACGAACCAGATTGTAAAACTCCGCTATAAACCCTTATAAAACAAAGCTTGCCAACGTAAGGATCGGTAGCGATTTTAAAAGCCAGGGCCGCGAACGGCTCTGAGTCCGACGGCTTTAATTCAATAATTTTTTCTTTATCATCAGGGTCAAAACCGGTAATCGCCGGGACTTCCAAGGGCGAAGGCAAATAATCAACCACCGCGTCAAGCAAAGATTGCACGCCTTTATTTTTTAAAGCGCTGCCGCAAAGCACCGGCACAATTTTATTATTATTAACAGCTTGGCGTAAAACTTTTTTTAAATCAGCAATCTCAATTTCTTCGCCAGCCAAATATTTATTCATTAAAACTTCATCATTATCGGCTATAGCCTCGACTAACTTTGCCCGATACTCTTCAGATTTGGCTTTCATGTCATCGGGAATTTCGCGATCTTCCCATTTAGTGCCCAGCTCATCCATAAAAAAACGAGCTTTTCTTTCAAATAAATCTATTATGCCCTTAAATTGATCTTCAGCGCCAATCGGCAATTGAATCGGATGGGCATGTTTAGTTAATCTTTTATAAATTGATTCCAGATCAGCATAAAAATCAGCGCCCGTTCTATCCATTTTATTAATGAAAGCGATCCGCGGCACGCTGTATTTATCCGCCTGGTGCCAAACAGTTTCCGATTGGGGCTCTACTCCGGCTACGCCGTCAAACACTACTACGCCGCCGTCTAAAACGCGCAAAGAGCGTTCTACTTCGGCCGTGAAGTCCACATGTCCCGGGGTATCAATTAAGTTAATGCGGCAATCTTTCCAAAAACAAGTCGTGGCCGCGGAGGTAATGGTAATGCCGCGTTCTCGTTCCTGCTCCATCCAATCCATCTCGGCCGCGCCTTCATGCACTTCGCCGATTTTATGTTTTTTTCCGGTATAAAACAAAATACGCTCGGAAACCGTAGTTTTGCCGGCGTCAATATGGGCGATAATGCCTATATTCCTAGTTTTTTCTAAACTATATTCTCTGGGCATAATGAAAAAAATTTCTAATTTCTAAACAATGATTTAATTTCTCAATTTTTCAATTTGAAAATTAATTCATTGAAAATTGTTTGAAAATTGAGAATTGAAAATTGAAAATTATTGCAATTATCTAGCGAAATGCGCGAACGCTTTGTTAGCTTCGGCCATGCGATGCACTTCAGCCCTCTTTTTAACGGCCGTACCCTCGCCTTTGGCAGCGTCAAGAATTTCCATAGCTAATTTTTCCGCCATGGGCTTGCCTTTACGGGCTCGAGCCGCATTAATAATCCAGCGGCAGCCCAAATTAAAGCGCCGTTCGCCTCTTACTTGAAACGGAATCTGGTAGTTGGCGCCGCCGATCCTTCGGCCGCGAATTTCCAAGAGCGGACTAACCTGCTTTAAGGCTTTATTAAAAATATGCCTAGGATCTTGCTTGGAGGTTTCTTTAATAATATCCAGACAAGTATAGACAATTTTTTGCGCTACGGTCTTTTTCCCGCGCTCCATTATATAATTGGTAAACTTTGCTATATCAGCATCGTTATATTTCGCGTCTACTTGTATTTTTCTTTTTGTAACTGGTTTTCCTCTCATATATTTATTCTCGTAACTCGTAACTTTTAATTCAAAATTTATTTTATGTGATTATTTCTTAGGCGTTTTAGCCCCGTAGCAACTACGGCTCTGCCTTCGGCCTTCAACTCCCTGAGTATCATAAACACCGCGGATTATTTTATATCTAACGCCCGGCAAATCTTTGGTTTTGCCGCCTTTTAATAAAACAATGGAGTGTTCCTGCAAATTATGGCCGATGCCGGGAATATAGGCCGTTACTTCCATGCCATTGGATAAACGTACGCGGGCGATTTTTCTTAAAGCCGAGTTAGGCTTTTTCGGCGTAGTCGTAGTCACCTTTAAACAGACTCCTCGCTTAAAAGGAGCTCCTTTGGATAATTCGGTTCTTTTTCTATGCAAAGTATCCAGCGTTGACTGCAACGCCGGAGATTTTGATTTTGTTTTGGATGTCTTTCTGCCTTTACGAATCAGCTGATTAAATGTAGGCATAAATAAACGGTAAAAAAACAAACCCGTACACGCGGGATATGAATTATTATAACTTATTCCAATTTAACACAAGAAATAAAAACGGTCAAGAGAGCGTATTTATCCCCTTTTTTAGTAATTTTGGCCGGTTATTTTTACCGCTTTATATTCCCACAATCAAGCCAAACAAAAAATTAATTATAGGTATAATTAAAGAAAAACCGAAAAAAACAAAAAGTAAAACAAAAACAAAGCCGAATTGCTCCCATTTTAATAAATTCATCTGCCAGTCGTAAGGCAAAAATGGCATTATTACTTTTGAACCGTCCAGGGGCGGGATGGGCAAAAGATTAAAAATTAACAGCACTAAATTAATTTGCACGATAGCGGCCAAAAAGCTAACCATTGTTATATTCAGCCCGGGCATAAATCTTAAAAACAAACCGAAAAACAAAGCCGTGATTAAATTAGCCAGCGGCCCGGCTATGGCCACCTTAGCTACGCCGTATTTCTGATCTTTAAGATTATAAGGATTAAACGGCACTGGTTTGGCGTAGCCAAAAATAAGGCCGCCGCCCGTACCTATGAAAATCAAAGCCGGCATAAAAATTGATCCCCAAATATCAATATGCGCCACCGGGTTTAAAGTTAGCCGGCCGGCGTCGCGCGCCGTCGGGTCGCCTAAACGATCCGCCATCCAGCCATGCATATATTCATGGATAATGGCGGAAAACAGTATAATAATTAAAGCGAATATCATGTTCATATGTTTTATCTGTCAATAATAATATAATTTTATCTTACCATGCCTTGCCTTTTATTTCAAAAAGTGATAATATCAACGCATAAATAATAAAACAACATTTTGTATGGCAAAAAAATGCGATGTTTGCGGGCGAGGTTCAACTAAAGATGCCTCTAGGTCCCACTCTAATATCAAAACTATCAAAAGGCAATATATTAATCTTCAAGTAAAAAAAATTAACGGCAAAAGCCTCGCCGTCTGCGCCAAATGCATCAAGACCATGGCGAAAAAGAAAAAATAAAATATAAATTTAAAAACAACGCTTTGATTGAGGCGTTGTTTTTTATTTATAAAATCGCTAATTAACCGCCAATAATATTATGCCGCCGATTAACAAAACCAGGCATAACAATTTTATTAATAAACGCTCTTCTTTAAAATAAACTTTTCCCGAGACTACGGACCAAAAAACAGCCGATGAGCGGTAAGCTGATAAAATCACCGAAGCCGGAGCAAAAGCATATGCGTAGCTATTGGCAAAAGAAGGAATAATATTAATTAAAGCCTGGAAAAAATATATTTTTTGCCTTAAAAAAGCAAAAGGATTTTCCTTGGCCTTAAAATAAGCCATCAACCATAAATAAATAATTAAAGCTGAATTAATTATAGTTTGTTCAACCTCCACGGAATTATAATGGGTGATGTTGTATTTATATAAAGACAGCGTGACTACCGCTAAAATGGCGGTAATTAAAGTTAAAAGCGCTCCCTTTTTTCTAATCCCATGATAAATATAAACCAAAAACAAAGATAAAATGATTATTCCTATTCCCGTTAGCTGAAAAATATTTATTTTATAGCCCAGAGCTAAATCCGTTAGTAAAAGCAAGGGCATGGTTAGTACTCTAATAAAGCTAAAAGTGCTGCGGTCGGCTTGAGCCATAGCCCTTAAAACAATAGTCGTTAAAATAATATTAAAAATCGCTTCGGCCAGGACAAAAGGCAATGAAGCCGCGGAAAAACGAAATTCATGTTTGATTATATTAACAAAAATAAAAATCAAAACCACAACCAAGCAATTTATCGCGCCGATGCTATAAATGCTTATTTGTTTTTGGCTTAACTTAACCTTGGCGATGGAAATGGCTATTTCGTCAAAAAAAGTGGAAAAAAAAATTATTATTACTCCGAGCATAATTATTTAGGCCCTATTCCTCCGCCATTATCGGTTATATAAAAATAAATATGGAACAAAGCGAAAAGCAGGCTTAAAATAATCGGGCCTAAAATAAAGCCTATCGGGCCGAAAAAAACCAAACCGCCGAAAACCGAAAAAAGAATCAATAAGGGATGCAATTTCATGCCGCGGCCGATAAGCTTCGGGCCGAAAAAATTATCAATCATGCCTACGGCTAACGCCCCCCAAAGCAATAAGCCGGCCGCGGAAAAAATTTGGCCGTTAACATACATTAAAATAATGGCCGGAATAAAAACCAGCGAGGTGCCGACGCTTGGGATTAAAGACGCGATGGACGCGGCCGTACCCCAAAGAATGGCGTTGGGCACGCCAAAAACCATAAAGCCTATAGTCGTTAAAAAGCCTTGCATTAAAGCAATAGTAAAACTGCCCTTAACTACCGAGCTAACGGCTAGCTCAAGCTTATTTAAAATCATTTCATCATCAGAATCGGCCAAGGGGCTGTAATTTATAACCGCTTGCTTAAGTTTTCGCCCGTCTTTAAGCAAATAATACAACGAAACCAAAAAGACAAAAGAGGTCACTAAAATGCTGGCGAAATTAGAAAACAGGGCGCCTAAATTATTTAACAGCCAATTTAAACCTTCTTTTACGTATTGCCCGAGGTTGATTGAAAATTCCGGCGGTAAAAGAAAATAATGGCGAAAATTTTCCAATAAACCGTTAAAAACATTGATAAAATTGTCTTTGCCGCCGCCCTCTACTAAAGAAACATAAAGCTGGCGCAATTCCTGTAAAATCCTTACGCCTAAAAAGGTCAGCGGCGTTAAGATAATAACCGCGACAACAATTGTGGTCAGTAAAGCGGCCAAACCTTCGCGGTTAAAGCAATACTTTAATATCCTCCGGTACATCGGCTGGAATATAACCGTAAAAACTACGGCTAAAATAAAAACGGAGACAAACGGCCTTAGCACATAAAATGACAAAACTAAAGTTACCGCTAATAAAACCAACAAAAAATAAAATTGCGGTTTTTGATTTTTTGTTTCATTGAAAATTTTCATATATTTTTTAAATTATTTAATTTTCTTCTGTAAAAAAATTTTCTAACTTCTTCAACCGCCATAACGGAAGCCGCGGTTAAAATGATAATCAGCCAATCCGATAATCCGAGCGGAGACGTATGCATGATTTTCTGCATTACCGGATTATAGACGGCTAAAAGCTGCAAAAGAATAACAATGAGCGTAGCGCCGACTAAAAATTTATTAGACAAAGGATTCATTTGAAAAAATGATTTTTCCTCGGAACGGCAATTCCAAGCGTTAAACCATTGGAATACGGCTAAGGTTGTCAGAGAAATCGTCCAGGCTTTATTAACATCGGCTTCAAAATATTCCCGGAAAAGCCAAAGCGTGCCGATAGCCATGGGCAAGGCCATTAAAAATATCCTCTTAGCCATCAAGCCGTCTACTATCCATTTTTTCGGCCTCTTAAATTTTATTTGCATTAAGCCTGATTCTTTCGGCTCCATAGCTAGAGCCACATCAAGGAAGCCATCAGTTACGAAATTAAGCCAGATAATTTGCGCCGGCAATAGCGGCAAGGGCAGGCCGATAGCCAAACTGCCGGCAATAGTTAAAATCTCGCCCACGCTGGTTGAAAACAAATA
>JACQYU010000060.1 GCA_016208065.1 Candidatus Falkowiibacteriota bacterium
TCCATCCACGCCCACTTTTAAAATAAATTTATGCCATGGGTTTATAGCTCAGTTGGTTACCCGCCCGCCTTGCTTCGCCCGATTATTCTATTTATCGTTTTATTAAGTTATAAATTAATTTATATCATGGGTTTATAGCTCAGTTGGTTAGAGCGCCACGTTGACATCGTGGAGGTCAGAGGTTCGAGCCCTCTTAAACCCACTAACACATAGCAAGGCGAAGCGGGCGGGGAGCGCCACGTTGACATCGTGGAGGCCAGCCCCGTTTCCCTTTTCAGCTTCGAGAAAAGCACCGAGGAGCTTCGAACCCTTTATCGTTCACTTAATAAAACATAGCGCGGGTCAACCCTGTTTTGAAATCTTGGCCGTAAAATACAAGAGGCTTAGCCCTTGTTAAATATCATAATAAATATTATAATATTTATATAATTTACTTTAAAAATTCTATTATTTATGACAAATTTTTTCAAAAAAATATCCGGCCTGGATGATAATAAAAAAAATGAAGTTAAACAAGCCGAAAAAATTGAATCCGCCGACAATCAAACGGAAGAACGGCTAAGTTCAAAATCAGAGCCTGGAGAATGGCTGGGCGAAGATTATGACGAAGGCCAGCTTTCAATTGATGTTTACCAGACTCCAAACAGTTTAGTGGTTAAATCCACTATTGCCGGAGTTAGGCCGGACGATATTGACATTTCAATTAATAATGACATGCTGACAATCAGGGGCCGGCGCGAAATCAAGGAAAAAATTGTCGAGGAAAATTATTTAATTAAAGAATGCTATTGGGGCGGTTTCTCTCGCTCTATAATTTTACCGATAGAGGTTGAGGCGGAAAAGGTTGAAGCATCCTTAGATAACGGCGTTTTAACCATAATCTTGCCAAAAGCCAAAAGCGCCAAACAATTTTCCATCAAGGTAAAGGAAAAATAATCTATGATTATTAAATTAACCGTTGACCGCTTTGAAGAAGATAAGGCCGTCTTGATATTTGACGGTGGAGCGGCCATTGTTTGGCCAAAAGAAAAGTTACCGGCTGATATTCACGAAGGATCGGCTTTAAGCTTTGACATACGAGAAGCGGTTGAGCGGGAAAAAGAAAATAAACAGGCAGCCAAGGATATAATAAACGAAATAATTAAAAATTCTTGAATAAACATCGGCCGCTAGGCTCGCCGCTTCATAATTAACCCCCCTTAAAATGCTTAAGGTCATCAACGGTAAAATTAACAAAGATAAACTGCAATGGTTGCTTACCCTAGCAATCGTTTTTTTTATTTTGCTGGCTTTAGCCGTCTCCGGCTCGCTTATTTTTGATAAAATTTACCAAAATAAAATTTATCCTAACATTTTTATAGGCGATTTAAATTTGAGCGGAAAAACAGCCCAACAAGCTAAAGAGCTAACAAATCTGAAAATTAATAAAATCAGCCAAGTTGGCGTGATTTTTTCCTATAAAGGCAGCCAAACAACCATAATGCCGGTTATTGCTTCGGCTGATGGCGATCTAGCTATTCAAATTATCAATTTTAACCCGGACCTCGCGGTTGAAACGGCTTTAAATTATGGCCGCGGCAGCAATTTTTTTATAAATTTAGAAAAAAAAATATCCCTATTGATTAAAAAAAAGCAATTGCTTTTAGGAATATCGGCCAACCAAAACCAAGTGGAAAAAATGTTAGAAAACGCTTTTATTGATAATTTTCAACCGGCCGAAGACGCCAAGCTAATAGTAAAAAAAATCTCTGCTCCGGCCGGCTACGAGTTTGCCGTAGCTAACGAAAAGTTAGGCAAAATCATTGACTACAAAGAAGCCGCCGGGCAAATGATTAATAATCTCTCTAATCTTAATAACCAAGAAATAAAACTTTCTACCATAACACAATACCCGAAAATTTTCGCTAAAGATTCGTTGAATATAACCAATAAAGCTGAGGCTATTTTAATCGCCGCTCCCTTAATTTTAACTTACGGCGGCAATAAATGGTTCATTGAAAAAGATCAGCTAGCCGATCTTTTGGCTTTAAAGCCAAATAATTCGGCTATTGATAAAGTAAGGGTCGGCCTTGACGAAGCTAAAGCCAAAATTTATTTAGAAGAAAAAGTCGCTCCGCTAATAAATCAAGAACCAATTGAAGCAAAATTTGAAATTAATAACGGTAAGGTCAGCGAATTCCAAAACGGCCAAGACGGCTTAAAAATTAATTTAGAAGCGACTTTAGCGAAAATAGAAAACGAAATTATTGCTTCAGAACAAATTGAGTTGGTGGTTGAAACCCAGCCAGCCCTAGTTAGCGCCGGCAATATAAATAATTTTGGCATTAAAGAAATAATCGGCGTTGGCACTTCAAATTTCGCCGGCTCCCCGGCCAATCGCCGCCATAATATCAAAATCGGAGCCGCTGCGGTTAATGGCACGCTGATAAAACCGGGCGAAGAATTTTCCTTATTAAAAACTTTAGGAGAAGTTGACGGCTCTACCGGTTATCTGCAAGAACTAGTCATTAAAGAAGGCAAAACCATACCCGAATACGGCGGTGGCTTATGCCAAATCGGCACTACGGTTTTTAGGACCACGGTAACCAGCGGCCTGCCCGTAACTCTAAGTCGAAACCATTCTTACCGCGTTACCTATTATGAACCAGCCGGTACTGATGCCACGATTTATAATCCTTGGCCAGACTACCGCTTTATTAATGACATGCCAACCTACATTTTAATTCAGGCGAAATTCTCCGGCGATAATTTATCGTTTGAATTTTGGGGAACTAAAGACGGCCGAACCGCAACAAACACTAAACCGACAATTTATAATATAGTAAGGCCCGAACCGACAAAAATTATTGAAACCACGGATTTAAAGCCTGGTGAAAAAAAATGTACTGAACGCGCTCATAATGGCGCCGATGCTTATTTCGATTATAAAGTTACTTACCCGAATGGTGAAATTAAAGAAAAAAGGTTTTCTTCCCATTACGTACCCTGGCGGGAAGTCTGTTTGCTCGGCGTAGCCAAATTAACGGCTCCGCCGGACAACGCGACATCCACGCCAATAACCGACGCTAACTAAAAAACTGCTCCTAAATTAAGAAGCAGTTTTTGAATAAAAAGGCCGGCTTGAGCGGGCAGGCAAGAAAATTTCCGCTAGGCGAAACACAGTAGAAACCGTATTGCGCCTTGCAAGAACATCCCCATGCTTGTCGTGCCTGGCCCGCTTAAATCGGCCTTGATTATACCCTCTTAATACCCGCCCGACTGAACGCCGGTCGTTGGGGCGGGAAAGGGGTTAAGGGATTTTTTAAGTTGACTTTTTAGTCTATCACAATCAAATAATCTTGTCAAGCCCCTATTTTTTTGCTATGCTTAATCAGTTAAAAATACTTTATGCCAAAATTCATATTAAAAAGCAAATTTCGTCCGACTGGCGACCAGCCCGAAGCTATCGCCAAGCTTATAGAAGGCTTAAAAAGCGGCTATCGCAGCCAAACTTTACTCGGCGTTACCGGCTCTGGCAAAACTTTTACTATGGCCGGAATAATCGAAAAAGTTCAAAAACCGACCCTGATAATTTCCCACAATAAAACTTTGGCCGCCCAGCTTTATGGAGAATTTAAAAAATTTTTTCCTGAAAACGCCGTACATTACTTTGTCTCTTATTACGATTACTATCAGCCCGAAGCCTATATTCCGCAAACCGACACTTATATAGAAAAAGAAGCGACTATTAATGAAGAAATCGACCGCTTGCGCCACGCCGCCACCCAATCTTTATTAAACCGCAAAGACGTTTTAATCGTGGCTAGCGTTTCTTGCATTTACGGCTTAGGGGAACGCGCCGACTATGAAGCTATGAGCCAGCATTTCGAAGTCGGACAAATTATAAAACGCCAGCAGCTTCTGAGAAATCTGGTAAAAATTCAATATACGCGCGACGATAAAGAATTTAAGCGCGGCAGCTTCCGCGTTAAAGGAGAAAATGTTGATATTCATCTGGCGACCGGCGAAAGCGTGGTGAAAATTACTATGTTTGGCGAAACAATTGAAAAAATTTCTATCTATAATATCCGCCCCGGCCAAAACGAACCGATCTGGTCGGAGCAATTCCGCCGCGAGCATGAACAAGAGCTTAATGAAGTCGCTATTCTACCGGCAAAACATTTTATGACTTCGGAAGAAAAAAAAGAACGCGCCCTGAAAACTATCCGCCAAGAATTAAAATCAAGGCTTAAAGAATTAGTTAAAAAAGGCAAAGAGGTTGAAGCTTACCGGCTGGAAAAAAAAACTAACTATGACTTGGAAATGATAGAAGAAGTCGGCTACACAAACGGCATAGAAAATTACTCTCGGCATTTTTCCGGACGCGCGCCCGGCTCGCCGCCGGAAACTTTAATTGACTTTTTTCCCAAAAATTTTCTAATGTTTATTGACGAATCGCATGCCACCTTGCCGCAAATCCGCGGCATGCACGCCGGCGATCAGTCGCGCAAACAAACTTTGATTGATTTTGGCTTCCGCCTGCCGAGCGCGCGCGATAACCGGCCGTTTAATTTTAAAGAATTCAATGCTAAAATAAATCGGGTTATTTATGTTAGCGCCACGCCGGCTGATTATGAAATAAAAAATTCCAGCCAGGTGGTTGAGCAATTAATCAGGCCGACCGGATTATTAGACCCGGAGATTGAAATTAGGCCTACGAACGGCCAAATTCAAAATTTAATTGAAGAAATAAAAGCTAGAACCGCTAAGGGCCAGCGAACTTTAGTTACAACTTTAACTAAGCGCATGGCTGAAGAATTATCCAACTATCTGTCTGAGCAAAAAATTAAAGTTAATTATCTTCATAGCGAAATTGAAACTTTGGAGCGGATTGATATTCTGCGCGACCTGCGCTTAGGCAGATATGACGTTTTAGTCGGCATTAATCTTTTGCGCGAAGGCTTGGATCTGCCGGAGGTTTCGCTGGTGGCTATTTTAGATGCCGACATGTCCGGCTTTTTGCGCACCGAAACTTCGCTCATCCAAACTATGGGCCGGGCAGCGCGCCACCTTGAAGGCAAAGTTATCATGTACGGCGATAAAATCACTCCGGCTATGCGCTACGCCATTAACGAAACTAAGCGCCGCCGCCATATCCAAGAGCTCTATAATAAAAAACACGGCATTACGCCGCGCCAAATCACCGCCGAGTTTCATGACAGCATGCTTTAAAATAATTAACCAAATTTCGCCCGACTTCTTAATTTCCTATGATACCCGATAGCAAACCGGTGCGCTTCGTCGCGCACGCGCTTGATCAGGTGCAAAGTCGGCGAAGCTAAAGGCAATTCTAGAGCCTTAGCCTCTCCGGGAAAAAATAATTTATCCGGCGCCGCGCTTGAACGTAAGCCTAGGCCTTTAGCTATGGCGATTAGCGGTATTTCCAATTTATTTTTTCTTAACACATTTAAAGCGGCGTTAAGCTGCGCCTTGCCGCCGTCAATGATTATTAAATCTGGCAACGGCCAATTTTTTCTCTCTCCTTTATAAGAAAAGGGTTGGGGTGAGGCATGTTTTAATCTTCTTTCTAATATCTCTTTTAGCATGCCGACATCGTTAGCCTGCCCTTGGCCCAGGCGAATTTTAAATTTTCTGTACTCCTTTTTATCCGCTTCGCCGCCGCTAAAAACCACCATTGAGCCAACTGCCTCTTTCCCAAAAATATTGGCAATATCATAACCTTCGATTCTCTTCGGAATTTTCGGCAGGCTTAATATTTTAGCTAATTCCACCACGTCATTGGCGTATTTTTCGCCAACGCTTAAAACTCTTGAACTCTCTAATACTTGTCTCATGTTATTCAGCTCAAATCTAAGCTTGCTTAACGCTTCGTTATTAGCGCCATCATCGTTATTTTTTCCTAGTTTTTTAATTCGCGCCTCATAATTTTTTATTATTTTATTTTTCTTTCCGGATAAAAACATTATAATCGGCTTAATCACAAATTTCATATATTCCTGTTTTTCAATTCTCCCGGCGCAAATTCCTAAGCATCGGCCGATTTGATAATAAAAACAAGGGCGCTTTTGCGCTTTTCTCATATTGCAGTAAGGCCAAATTTTTCTTATTACTTTAATCGTCTCGCGCGCCGCCTGCGCGCTTATAAACGGGCCGAAATATTTTCCTGATTTATCAACGGTTCTGGTTAAAAAAACTCCGGGTATTTCGTCCGCCAAAGAAATTTTAATATAAATAAATCTTTTATCGTCGCGCAAAAGCACGTTATAATAAGGCTGATATTTTTTTACTAAATTGGCTTCTAGAAGCAAGGCCTCAATTTCGCTATCAACGGCAATCCATTTTATTTTTTTAATTTCCGCTAGCATTTTATGCTTTGCCGGCGTATGGGCGGAGCTTTTTTGCCAATAAGACAGCACGCGATTTTTTAAATTAGCCGCTTTGCCGATATAAATAATTTCTCCCTTGGCATTATAAAACTGGTAAGAACCGGAATTGGTTGGAATGTTTAATTTTTTGATATCATTTAAAACCATAAATTTTATAATTTTTAATTTTTGAATTTTATAAATAATTTTTTAATATCTTAATTTTTAAACATTAAAAATTAAAAATTTTCTATATCTTATCACTTCTCGCAATAAAAAACAACCTTTGAATAAGATTGTTTTTTATAAATTAACAAATATTATCTGATTTCAATCGCCTGCGTCGGGCAACTTTCAGCCGCGTTTTTAGCGCAAGGGATATCTTCTTGGGCAATAGCCTCGGCTTTGCCTTCGGCATTTAGCTTAAAAACAGCCGGGCATAAAACTTCACAGGTTCCGCAACCGATGCACAAATCACTATTTACTTTAATAGGCATAGTTATTTATTTAAAATTTTTTCCACTTCCTTAACTAATTTTGCCGGAGTAATCATTGCTTTTAATAGATAAGCGGCCGCGCCTAATTTTTTAGCTTCTTCAATATCGCCGTCTTGGGCGCTATTGGATAAAATTACAATCGGCACATTCTTGGTGTTCTCGTCGGACTTTAAAATTTTAATAGCTTCGTAGCCATTCATGGCCGGCATAATCATGTCTAAAAGGATAATATCAAATTTTTTCTGTTTAGCCAGTTTAAGCCCCCAAGCTCCGTTCTTAGCCACTTCAATTTCAAAGCCTTCTTTATTAAAGCGCAATTTATACATGTTAATAATCGCCTCTTCGTCTTCAATTAATAAAATTTTAGCTTGTTTTTTTTCAACCGCTTGGCGCTCAAAATTTTTATTATGGATAACTTTACTTTTTTTATCTTTAAGCGCTTCGCTCTGATTATTAAAAATGGCATTAACTTTTTCCAATAATTGGCTCGGCGTTAAATTAGCTTTTATAAAATAACCATCAGCCCCGGTTTTCATGCCTCTGCTAACTTCGTCGCTTTGCCCTAAATTAGACAGGATAAAAACTTTTATTTTTTTGGCGGCGGGCTCTGCTTTTAATTTTGCTAAAACTTTAAAACCATCTAATTTGGGCAAAATCAAATCTAAAAGCACTAAATCCGGCTGTTCTTTTTTTGCCAATTTAAGCCCTTCTAAACCGTCATGAGCAACGATAACGGCATAGCCTGATTGCTCAAACTTAATTTTATACATGTCCGACAAAAACTCCTCGTCCTCCACAATTAGTATTTTAGGCATAAATTTAATTAATTTTTAATTTTGCCCTCCTCCGAGGATAAATAATTTTATAAATAATTTTTAATGTCTTAATTTTTAAAAATTACTTGTCCTGGCTCGACCAGGGAAAATTAAAGCATTATTTAAAAATTGAAAATTACAAAATTAAAAATTTTCATTCTATACCCAAGTAACACAAGCTACTTTATCCGAATCTTCCTTAAATCTCATTAATCTGACGCCCTGCGTATCCCGGCCTAACTGGCTAACTGTTTTAAAAGTTAATCTTATAACTTGGCCTTTGGCCGATATAATTATAAGATCTTTGTCCGCCATAGCTTCGGCGTTAACCACAAAAGCGCTAATCAATTTTCCGGTCTTGGAAGTCACTTTTGCCGTCTTAATGCCCGAACCGCCCCGGCCCTGCACTTTATACAGGCCGATGGGCGTTCGTTTGCCAAAACCGTGTTCGGAAATGGCTAAAAGCTGATATTTTTTTATTTTTTCTTTATCATTATTTTTTATTATGCCCATGCCGACAACTATATCGTCTTTCTTTTTTAATCTGATGCCGCGCACCCCGGCGGCGTTACGGCCCATATCGCGGACATCGCTTTCTTTAAATCTTATGGCCTGGCCCTGCGCCGTGACTAACTCAATATGATCATTGCCATCGGTTGGCTTAGCCCAAATTAACGAATCATCATCTTTTATTTTAATGGCGATTAAACCTGAGCGCCTAACGTTTGAAAAAGCATCAATCTCAACTTTTTTAACTAGGCCCTTTTCCGTGGCAAAAAATAAATATTTGCTTTTAGCTAATTTATCCAAAGGCAAAACCGAAGTAATTTTTTCTCCGCCCGAGAGCTGCAAAAAATTAACGATCGGCGTGCCTTTAGCGGTCCTTTGGGCTTGGGGTATTTCATAGGCTTTAAGCTGAAAAACTCTGCCTTTAGTAGTAAAGAACAACAAGTCATTATGAGTTAAGGTCGTAAACATAAACTCAACCATATCTTCTTCTTTGGTGGTTAAGCCGATAACGCCTTTACCGCCCCGGCCCTGAACTTTAAAAGTATCAGGCGCGGTGCGCTTAATATAACCGTCCCGCGTCATCATTACCACGGCTTCTTCATTGGGCACTAAATCTTCCGCGGAAAATTCTTTGACTCCATGGGCCATAATTCTAGTCTTCCGGTCATCACCAAATTTTTCCGCCAAATCCTTAATTTCCTTTTTAATAATATCTTTTATTTTAACCGTTGATTTTAAAATTGACTCAAGCTCTTTAATTAAGATTCTCTTTTCTTTTAATTCATTTTCTATTTTCAGTCTTTCCAAATTAGCCAGGGCGGAAAGCTTCATGTCTAAAATCGCGATCGTCTGGCGCTCGGACAGCTTAAATTTCTTCATTAAATTCACTTTAGCTATTTCTTTATCGCGAGAGGCTTTAATGATTTTTATAACCGCGTCAATATTATTTAAAGCGATCATTAAGCCTTCTAAAATGTGGGCTCGTTCGCGAGCTTTGTCCAAATCAAATTGCGTGCGGCGCTTAACAACTTCGCTGCGGTGCTTAATATACTCCTCTAAAACCATTTTTAAAGTTAAAACCTTAGGCTGAATGCCGTCGACTAAAGCCAGCATATTGACATGGAAGGTTTCTTGGAGCTGGGTCATTTTAAACAGGCTGTTTAAAATCTTTTTGGGATAAGCGTCTTTTTTTAAATCAACTACTACGCGTACGCCGTCTTTATCCGATTCATCGCGCAAATCTTTTATGCCTTCTATTTTTTTATCTTTCACCAATTCGGCGATTTTTTCCACTAAAGTAGCTTTATTTACTTGATAAGGAATTTCCGAAATAATAATCTGAAACATGCCGCTTTTAGTTTCAACGACTTCGGCCACGCCGCGCATAACTATGCCGCCCTTGCCGGTAGCATAAGCCTGCAAAATATCTTTTTGATTATAAATTACGCCGCCGGTCGGAAAGTCAGGCCCCTTAACAAACTGCATTAAATCTTCAACCGTAGCTTCCGGATCGCCAATTAAGTGAGTAACCGCGTCAGTCAGTTCCCTTAAATTATGGGGCGGTATATTGGTAGCCATGCCCACGGCTATGCCCATAGTACCGTTTAAGAGCAGATTAGGCAGCTTAGCCGGCATAACGCGCGGCTCTTGATGCGAGCCGTCAAAATTAGGTATAAAATCAACCGTGTTCTTTTCAATATCAAATAATAACTCCTCGGCAATAGCGGATAATTTAGCCTCGGTATAGCGCATGGCCGCGGCACGATCGCCATCCATGGAACCGAAATTTCCTTGGCCGCGAACCAAAGTATAGCGCATGGAAAAATCCTGGGCCATCCTAACCATAGAATCGTAGACCGCCGTATCGCCGTGCGGATGATATTTGCCTAAAACTTCTCCGACTACCGTAGCCGACTTCCTGAACCTGGCGTTAGCTCTAAGCCCGATATTCCACATAGCGTATAAAATTCTACGGTGTACCGGTTTTAACCCATCGCGCACATCAGGCAAGGCGCGCGAAACAATCACGCTCGTGGCGTAATCTAAATACGATTTGCGCATTTCCTCGTTTATCGGCTGAGGCTCAACCGTGCCATAAAGAGTTTTTTCTTTTTTAACGATTGTCAAATTAGCGATTGAGCCGGCTCCGTTTTTCGCTTCTTGTTCAACAACTTCCGATTCGGCTTCAGCTTTCCTTTTTTGCGGTTCAACTTTTATTCCTTCGGGCTTAACTTTTTTAATTCCGGCCTTTTTGTCCGCCAGAGCTTTAGCAGAAGAAAGTTTTTTCAGCTCTTTTTCCTTATTTTTTTTCTTGTCCTCCGAAGCTTTAGCAAAGGGGGGCTTAATTATTTTTTTTGGCATAAATCGTATTTGTCATTCCCTCTCCGTTATACAACGGGGTAAACTCCGGCGGGAATCCAGATTATTATTCAATTAATTTTACATTTTTATTTTTGCATTTTTAATTTTTTACAGTACTGCTTGCCGTTCCCGTCGCCGCCTCGCTCATCAGCCTGCCTTTTAATAAATCAATCTGCTCGTTTGTCGGCTCCGGCTCGCCGGGCAAAGTATTTTGCTCTTTAATCGCTTGAATCTGCTTAATTTCACTAATGCCCTGTTTTACTTGGCCAATAGCTTTGTTTAGCTCTGTTTTAGCCTGCTCCCAATCAAAAGAATTTTTTCTATTATCGCTGGAATTAATTTTAAACTGATATTTTAAATTAAAAATCCAAGACGCAAAAACAATAACCATAATGCAGGCCACGCCAACGCGCATTAATAATAATTTTTTCTTTTCCGCATCTTCGTTAATTTCCTTTTTCTTTTCTAAAATCACCATACCGGCAGCCTGATGGATTTTTTTATTTTTTTCCTGGCTCGCCGGCAGACGAGCAATTTTTACTGCTAGCTTTTTTAGCCTCCTTTTTGGCATAAAATAACACTTAAAAACCGCTCCGGGGGCTGTCCTTGGATGCTCTTTCGAGTATAAATTTTCACAATTTCAAGGAAATTTTTTATAAAATTTTTGAGACGATATAGTTGCTATATCGTAGATAAAATTTTAGATAAAAATTTACCGAAATTTGGAAATTTAGACCGAATACGGCATCCAAGGACAGCCCCCTACAGGGCCTAAAACTACTTAAATTGTAGCAAAGGGAAGTAGAAAAGTAAAGTATAAAAAACCCCGAATTAACGGGGTTTTTTAAGATTAAAAATTTTTTGATTTTACATGCTTAAAACCACTAATTCCATATCTTCCTGGGGCAAATCTTTTTTAGAAATTTTCAATTTTTCCTCGTTCCTCGGTTTAATGCCTAATTCTTTGATAAATTTTTCCACCCCGTCAATGTCAATTTTTAAGCCGGGAACTTTATAATGCATCGGTATGACGATCCTTGGCTCAATCTGGGAAATAACTTCCACGGCTCGAGCCGCGTTAATCGCATATTTGCCACCCACCGGAATTAATAATATATCCGTGCCTTCAAGCTTTTCCAATTGTTTAGCGCCTAAAACATGGCCTAAATCGCCCAGATGAGTAATTGATATATCCTCTATTTCAATACGATAAATAATATTTTCTCCGCGTTCGGATCCGTCCTTTTCGTCGTGAGCGCTTTCCACGCCTTCAACAAAAACTCCTTTAATTTCATATTCGCCGGCCGTATTGATTATAAATGGATTGCCGCGAATAGCGTCCGTGTTATTATGGTCATGATGGCCATGGCTAACCGTTACGATGTCGGCTTCATAATGAGGCGCTTTTAATCCGATCTCGGCGTCAAACGGATCCATAATTAAAGTTACGCCGTCAGACCCGATTTTATCCTGCAGTTTAAAGCATGATTGACCCAGCCAAGTTATATACATAAACAATTTTTAATTTTATAATTTTTAATTTTTAAATAATGTTTTAATGTTATAATTTTAAAAATTAAGATTTATTTAAAAATTACCCGCCCGCCTCGCGCGGTTTAGAGCCGTTGCCCGCGCTAATAACCCCGGCCTCTTCCAATAAATCTAAAAGTCGGGCGGCCCTGGCATAGCCGATGCTTAAACGGCGCTGAAGGTATGAAGCCGAGGCTTTGCCTGAATTAATAATTAATTCTTTAGCTTCTTCTAAAAGTTCGTCTGAGTCTTCACTGCCGCCGTCTAAGCCAACTCCGGCAATGCCTTTAACTTTTTGCCGATCGGTTACAGCCTCAATATATTGCGGTTCACCGCTTCTGTCTTTAATATAATTAACGATTCTTTTAATTTCATTATCGCTTACAAAAGCGCCTTGCAAGCGACGCGGCTTGGAAATTTCCGCCGTAGTAAAAAGCATATCTCCGCGGCCAAGCAATTTTTCAGCGCCAAGCGAATCTAAAATAGTGCGCGAATCAATGCCCGAGGCCACCGAGAAAGCGATGCGCGCCGGCATATTAGCTTTAATCAAACCGGTAATAACATCAACGCTCGGCCTTTGCGTAGCTAAAACCAAATGAATGCCTACGGCCCTGGCCATCTGCGCCAGCCTGATTATACTGGCTTCAACGTCTCGGCCGGCCGCTACCATTAAATCGGCCAACTCGTCTATGATAAAAATAATAAACGGCATTTTTTCCTTGCCCATTTCATTATAGCTCCCGATATTCCTTTTACCTGACTTGGCTAAAGCTTCAAAGCGCCGGTCCATTTCATTCAAGCACCATTTTAAAGCATTAATGGTTTTACCGACTTCGGTAATAACCGGAGTTAAAAGATGGGGCACGCCGTTATAAACCGGCAGTTCCACCCGCTTAGGGTCAACCATGATAAAGCGCAAATCATCCGGATTATTTTGATATAATAAGCTTACGATAATCGCGTTAAGGCAGACTGATTTGCCTGAATTAGTGGCTCCGGCAACGAGTAAGTGGGGCATTTTAGATAAATCATCAAGCCAAACCTTGCCGGAAACATCCTTGCCTAAAGCAACCATAATATTGGTTTTTCTGTTTTTAAACATCTCTCCGCTTAAAACTTCGCGCAGCCCGACAATAGCTTTGGTTTGATTAGGCACTTCAACTCCGACTAAAGATTTTCCCGGAATCGGCGCTTCAATCCTAATCGGATGGGCGGCTAAAGATAAAGCTAAATCATTGCTTAAGGTGGTAATTTTTGTTAGCTTTATGCCTTCGGAGGGCTTTAAGGTGTATTGGGTTACGGTCGGCCCGACATTAACCTCTCCCATTTCTACCGGTATGCCGAAATTTTCCAAAGTTCTTTGAATGATTATCATATTATTTTTAATATCGCCCGAAGTCGGCTTGCCGATTTTAGCATTTAATAAATCCAAAGGCAAATCAATTTGCACGTGAGTTTGCTTCCAGCCGCTATCCTTAGCTTCCGCTTTACCGGCTTTTACGGCTCCGCCGTTTTCCTCGGCCGCGGCCTTAACTTTGTGCTTGTAAAAACCCGGCACGCCGCCATCAGTTTCAAGCTCTTCTTCGTTTTCGGAAATGTCAGCTTCTTCCTCGGCTTCATCAAACTCAACCCCTTCCTCGGCTTCAGCTTCTTGGCCGCTGCCAAAAATTTTATTAAAAATAAAATTAATCGGATAAAGCATTTTGGCAAACCAGCTGTCTTTGCCGATTAAAGACTCTAGGCTGGCATTAAGCATGAGCATTAAAGAAATTAAAATCAAGCAGACTACGGCGATTAAACTGGCCCAAAAACCCATAATCTTGGTAAAAATGGAAATTATGCCATAACCGATATAACCGCCGCCGGCGCCTTCGCTTAATGCCGATTGCCAACTATCTTGCCCGACTAAAATATGGAGCAAAGCGCTAAAGAAAACAATAAAAATAATTAAACCCAGGTAGTTTGCGCCTCTAACCCAATTTTTATCTCGGTTATACATTAAAAACCCGATCGCCAGCATAGTTAAAGGGAACAGCCACTTGCCCCAGCCGAACAAAAAAATTATGCCCTGTTCAAGATATCTGCCAAAGCCCTCGGCCAAACCGAACAAGCTTAAAAAACTGATAGCGCCAAAAGCTAAAATTAAAATAATAAAAATACCCCTTTTAATATCAGGGTCTAAATCAACCTTGGGCAATCTAATATAATCCAAAGAATTTAATTTTCTTCTGCGTCTGGCCATAAATATCCGAGTCATCGTCATCCCGGGCCTGACCCAGGATCCAGAAATTAATAATATAATATTAACATATAAACATTCACGCCTCTAACTGCATTATACCATAATTTAACAATAAAAAAACCCACTAAAAAATATTTAAAAATAACTCTGATTTATTAATTTTTTCTCTTCGCTTTTATAAACAACCCTGCCAATATAATTATAACGCTTCCGGCCATAATCAATAGATATTTAAATAATTCCAATTTTTTATCCCGTTCGGCAACGTCCCATTCCCCGGCTAACGCCGTCTCGCCTAAAACTTGCGGTTCCAACTCGACCGCCGAATTGATTAAAACTATATCTTCCTGGCAACGCGGCAAAAGCCTTAACCCGGCTTGAGTTCTGCTTAGAATTCCGGTAGCTGAAACTAATTGCCCAGGTTCTAAATTTTTAGTTGTTATGCCGGTATTTTGTTTGATATAAATAAAAATTTCATCACTGCCGTCGTCAACATATAAAGAAGAACTTTTTTTATCGGTAATTTCACCGGTAATGGTTATAAGCTGGCCGATATTTTCTTCGCTAATTTCATCGCCTTTAGCGGCTAAAGCCAGCGGCGGCAATTTACGCTCAGCTATTTTAATATCATTTTTGTCTTTGGTTTTTATTCTAAGCTCTTCCTGCGCCTCGGTTAATTCGCCTATTACTTCAATATAATCGCCGATTTTTAATACCGGAAAGTCTTTTTTATAATTATAAATTTGCATGCCCGGAGAGCCTGCCTGTCCGGTAGGCAGGCCGACAATATAAAATATCTGCGCGCCTAAAATGCCTGGCTCAACCGCCACCGTGCCTTTAACTTTAACCAGGCTGCCGATATCCAGCTCTTTAATTTTTTCCAGCGTAGTTTCAATATAACCGCCGGCGGCTCCGACTGCCATAGACGCTTTAGTTATAACTTCGCTTTTACTTCCCGCCAGGCTGATAATATTTTCCTTCCCCGGCGTCGCTTTGGTAGTCCAAAACCAATTGCCGTTGTCCGCGCCCTCCGGGTTGGGAAAAATTTCGTTGATAATTATTTTATCATTGCGAAAAACCCCTTCCATTTCGTCATTCCCGCGCAGGCCTGCCTGTCCGGTAGGCAGGCGGGAATCCAGAACATCAGCCATCTCGTCAACGCTATTTACCACTTTAACGCTTTTCTCTTTAGTACTGGTAGCTTGGCCGTCATTCACCGCCAGCTTCACTTTATAAATCCCGGCCTTTAAATAAGTATGCTCCGGATTAACTAAATTATTTTTAAAGCCATCTCCGAAATCCCAAACATATATTAATTTATCGCCGTCTTGGTCATTAGTATCCGAGCTGTCAAACCTAACCGGCGCGTTTATCAATGCCGGCGACTTAAAATTAAACTCAGCTTCCGGCGGATGATTAGCCACTTTAAAAACATTCATCGCGCCAGGCGTAATCGTCTCGCTCCAAACCCAGCTCCCCCCTGACAAGGGGGGATTAAGGGGAGTTAAATAATTTTCCATATTATAACTCCAGCCCTCTTTTACATTTTTATAATCTACAATTATAACCGGCTTGTCAGCCAAGGGCTGGAATAATTTTATCTGCCCTTGGTCGTTGTGCAAAACTATTTTTGTGCGCGGCCTGAAAAAAGCCAGATATTCTCCGGCTTTGATAATCGTGCTGGTGGCGATTTTTTCCAAATTAATTTTTTTATCGTCTTCGCGGCTTATGCTCCAGCCGGTTAAATCAACCTCTCTCCTGCCCGCGTTATAGATTTCTATAAATTCCAATTTAGCGTCGTCGCCAGCCGGATTAGGCAGTATTTCAGAAATAAAAATATCGCTCGCGAAATCAAATTTAGCCTTAGCTTCCGCGCTAACCTCATTTTCAACTTCAATAATATTACTCCCGCCTTTAGTCGGCTTTAAAGTCGCGGCAAAGTCATTGGCATTATTATAAGTATTATAACCGTCAAATTTTCTGGCCGCGCTTCCGGGGTCGGGCGCCGTCGGAGCGTTATCTTCCAAATAACCGCCATTCCAATCACCATAAGCGATCTGATCAATTATTTTTCCGCTGCTGTCATATAAAATTATTATATCGCCGGCGTTATTTAAATTGCCAGCCGGCTTTTCAATAATTTTATAGCGCCCTGATCCGCTAACGCCTAAAACGCCCGACAAATTAGTTTTGGCTTTACCGCCTTCTTCAAGCCGCCAGCCGGTTAAATCAATCTCGCGGTTGGTTTTATTATATAATTCAATCCACTCAACCTCGTTATCCGCCGGATCTGACACGAATTCGTTGATCACCGCGTCCCCGAAGTTAATTTTATCTCCCCCCTGATAAAGGGGCTTGCCTACCGGCGAGGCAGGGTTAGGGGTATTTTCTGGGGTTGCGTTTTCACCGGTTGAACTCGCCGTATCATTCTGCGCGGGCGGTGTTTCCGGAGGAGTCTCCGGAGGCGTTGCGGCGCCGTTTACCTCTCCCGGTGTGCCGGCTTCAGCTAAACTTTCTTTAAAAACATTATTGTCCCATTCCAAAGTTTTTCCGTTGCCATTAGCGCCTGAATTTTTATCATAAGAAACGGCGGCGATTTCAATTCCTTGGGCATTAAGCAATTTTAATTGGGCTGAAGTATTACTTAGACTCATTACCGTATCAATAATTGTTCCGTTGTAATTTGGCAAATCAATAATTAAAGTTTCAGCATTACCGGCCAAAAGTATAAAACCGCCGGCCGGAATAACCATTGAACCGCGGCTGCCATTTTCCGGTGACGGATTAAGAGCATGGTTAGTGGCACCGTCGCCGTCATTAAATTTCCAACCGGTCAAATCAACCGCTTCCGATCCGGGATTATAAATTTCAATCCATTCATGCTTATCATCAGCCCCTTTTAGATCATACATTATTTCGTTTATTAATATATTTTGCTCGGCCAAAACTTTTTGGCTTAAAAAAAATCCCGCGCCGATTACGGCCAGGATCGTAATAATTTTTACCCAATAAAAAAAGCCTCCTTTTTGCCGCATAATGTTTTAATTATATATTATACCTTAATATTAGCATTTTAAGGCCCCCTTGATAAAGGGGGTGGGGGATTTATAAAAAAACAGGACGCGCGAAAGTCCTGGTTTGTTATTTTCAGTCACCCATAAGCACTCTATAGTCAATACGCCTGCATTTCTATCCGGCACCAAGAGATGTTTTATCTGATGACCGGTCTGTCGTAGAGATCACACTTCGGCAACCAGAGATCGCATCCCTCTCCGTCCCAGGTCGCCAGGACGTAATATATTTCATCGATTCCGGTGCCCCAGAGCATTCCGTCTTCGGGCGATTTGGCGAGAAGTGCGAAGCGCATAAAAAATAATCCGCGATTCGTCTTCATTTCCGAAGCCGTTTTGAAATACGCCTTGATCCCTTCGGGCAATTGATTCATGATCTCGGTTGAGTTCGTGACGCTTTTCTTTGCAGCGAAGACGATAATCGCGCTTTCTTCATCGCTGAGCGTCGGCACAAGCTCTCCGCCAACATAATGCCTGTAGGTATCGCGATACGACATTTCTTTAGCCATCTGAGCCCTAAACCCCATAAGCATTGGGTCCATGATAAACCTCCTTTGTTAACGGTTAATATTCACCTTAAAAGCCCAGAGATACTAAACACATTAAACTAAACTTTATAAAAAATAATCGTTTTTGTCAAACGTTTATTTTTTCATGATTTTTGATTCATTATTTATAATCACGCACTTATTTTATCACCGTACCCTTGAATTTTCTGCCGGCCAAATAATTTTTTAAATTTTCTATATTTTTGCCGTTCATGATTATAACTTCTAAATTAAGCTCCTGGGCTTTTTTAGAAGCGATCGGATCAAACGGCGCGTTAAGACTCGGCGACCATTTATTCCCCACTAATTTTCTAAATTCCGGCCAGCTCATTTTTGGCATGATTTTCGCGTCCGCGTGCTTATTCGGGTCTTTATTATAAACATAATCTATATTGGATAAATTAATAATGGTTTTTATTTCATATTCCCGGGCCATCATCGTGGCAACGTAATCAGTTGACCAGCCCGGCTTCCAACCGGACGCTACCATAATATTTTTTTCGCTGAACAGCCTAAAAGTGGGATTCTTGATTATTTCCGGGTTAGCCTGATCGCGAAAAATAGTGCGGAGTAAATGGGCGTTTAATCTCGTGGCGTGGATGCCAAGCCAATCCAAATCGTCGCGTTCAATCTTAACCACTCGCGAAGCCGCGGCCACATAATTTCTAGCCGTTATGCCGCCGCCAGCAAAAAAAAAAAACTTATGGCCTTGCTTTATTTTTCCTAAAATCAAAGCGCGGAATTCCTGTAAAAAATGCCAATCCACGCCCTCGGGCGGAACGATTAAAGACCCGCCGATGGAAATCACATAAGTTTTTTTAGGCATAATAAAAATTATTAGTTAAGTGCTGTATTTTTAAAATAGTCCAAACTTTTTTCGTCCCGAAGCGGGGCGAAAATTAAACCAGAGCTTTGGCGGGCAACGCCCGCGATTTTTGACAATTTAAAATTTTTCTAATGAGTTAATTATAACTCATTACAGTAAATTTTTCAAGAAAAATGAGCTAGAAAAATTTACTGTTTTGGCGACAAATTCTTTTTCGAAAATTTAGTTCAAAAAGAAAAAACCCGCCAGAAGTTTGAAGCCTCGGCGAGTTTGAGCTGATTTCTAAGCCATTTACTTGGCGATTACCGGTGTTTGTTTCTTTAGCATGTCAGGCCCCATTATGAACTGCTGACCAGCCGGTATCATCATAACCGACACGTTTGGGGCCAACTTGCTCGCAAA
>JACQYU010000067.1 GCA_016208065.1 Candidatus Falkowiibacteriota bacterium
CCGTTAAAATAAAGGCATGACCGACACTAACGATCGCGTTACCCAGCCGGAAGAAGTGGGCGACGATAAAACTTTGGATTTAACTTTGCGCCCGAAAAAATTAAGCGAATTTATCGGGCAGGATAATATTAAGGAAAATTTAAGAATTTTTTTTTTTTTTTCTCAATCTCGCAACGAAGCGATTGAGCATGTTTTATTATACGGTTCGCCCGGTTTAGGTAAAACCACCCTGGCCCACGTCATCGCCAACGAGCTAGGCGCCAATATCAGGGTTACTTCCGGGCCGGTGATTGAAAAATCCGGCGATTTAGCCGCTATTTTAACTAACCTTAACCAGGGCGATATTTTATTTATTGACGAAATCCACCGTTTAAATAAAACCATTGAAGAAATACTTTATCCGGCCATGGAAGATTATGTTTTAGACATAATCATCGGCAAAGGCCCGACGGCCCGGACTTTGCGCCTGGATTTACCCCGCTTTACCATTATCGGCGCTACCACGAAAATCAGCCTTTTATCTTCGCCTTTGCGCGACCGCTTCGGCATGACTTATCATTTGGATTTTTATAAAAGCGATGACATAAAAAAGATAATTAGCCGGAGCGCTAAAATTTTAAGCATTAGCCTGCCGGGCGAACCGGCCGAGGAAATCGCCAAGCGTTCGCGGCGCACGCCACGAGTCGCCAGATCGCCAAGCGCTCGCGGCGCACGCCCCGAGTCGCTAACCGGCTTTTAAAGCGGGTGCGCGATTATTGCCAGGTTGAAGGCGAGGGCGACATTAATTTAGATTATTGCCAGAAAGCTTTTAAGCTTTTAGAAGTTGATGAGCTTGGGCTTGATTGGGTTGATCGGAAAATTTTAGAAGTGATTATTGATAAATTCAACGGCGGTCCGGTCGGGCTCTCGGCTATCGCCGCCTCCACGGCCGAGGATATTGCCACGGTTGAAGAAGTTTACGAGCCGTATTTAATGCAGTTAGGATTTTTAGACCGAACGCCTCGCGGCCGCGTAGCGACCGATACGGCTTACAAGCATTTGGGCAGGAAAAAATTAGGACAGAGTAAAATAATTTAGCGTTTTGAATTGCTGAATGACTAATGACGAATGACAAATCAATGTCAAAATCCTAATGTCAAATAGTCAATTAGCCATAATAATTTATTTGTCATTAGTTATTGGAAATTTGTCATTTTAACTTTATGACTATCCCTTTAATCGCATTTTTATTTTTATACTTGCTATTTGTTTTTATTTGGCTTATTTTTAGCCTGATCGCGCTTTATCATATCTTAAGATACGGCCAAATTAGTTTTACGACTTTTTTTACAACCTTTATTTATATCGTTGGCGCGGTGATTATGTTTTATTTTTCATTTATATATTTAAGCCAAATTGACTGGAGCGTTGGCTTAACGATTTTTCAGAGAGGCGCCGGTATTTTCGGCGTTAATAATTTTTAAATCCTTGAAAACTTTTTTGATAAATATTATGCTAAAATATCGCTTGCCCGGCGCTATGCCCGGAGAAAAAATTATAAAAATTATTAGAAAAGATCTTTTTGTTTTATTGGGCAAATTCGCTTTAACGGTTATTTTAGCCGGTCTGCCGGCTTTAGCCGGTTTGATGATGCTTAATATTTATCCTAATTTGCTCCAAGGCGAAATTTCTTATCCTTTAATCGTTTTGGCGGTTAGCGGTTATAGCTTATTTATTTGGCTGTTTTTATTTTTTTCTTTCATAGATTATTATCTCGACGTTTGGATAATCACCAATGAACGGATTATTGATATTAAGCAAGAAGGCTTTTTTTCGCGCGTCGTTTCCGAGTTGAAATTATTTCAAATCCAGGATGTAACCAGCGAGCTTAAAGGTTTTTTTAAATTTATTTTTAAATACGGCGACGTTTACGTACAGACGGCCGGCGAAGTGCAAAGGTTTGTTTTCAGGCAAATTCCCAATCCGGAAGAAATCAGGGATGTTATAATTAAATTAGCCGAGGAAAATAAAAAAACGCACGGACCGCGTAGCGCGTGAGGCGCTAAATTTATCAGATTATGCAATTAAAGCAGTTTGATTATCATTTGCCGAAAAATTTAATCGCGCAAAAACCAATTAGTCCGCGAGACCGTTCGCGGCTTTTAATTTTATCTAAATTAACCGGTAAAATCCGGCATAAGCATTTTTTTGATATTGTAGATTATTTTAATAAAGGCGATGTTTTAGTGCTGAACAATACTAAAGTTATGGCTGCCAGGCTGATTGGCAAACGAGTGGAAACCGGCGGAAAAGTTGAGGTGTTTTTATTGAGAAAAAAATCCCCCCCGCCCCCCTTTGTCAAGGGGGAAAATGAAATCTGGCAGTGCTTGGTCGGCGGCCAAAAAAGAAAAGAGAGTTTAAAGGTTGAATTTGCCGAAGGGCTTAAAGCGGAAATTATAAAAAATAATTTGGACGGAACTTGGAACGTTAAATTTAATAAAGGCGGCGCGAATTTTATAAAGCTGATAGAAAAAATCGGGCAAACGCCTTTACCGCCGTATATAAAACGAGATTCTATCGCTTCGCCGGTTTTCATTTCACCAAGGCTTTAATTAATAAACTCAAGAAAAAAGGCGTGCAATTTGAATACATAACTTTACAAGTCGGTTTAGGCACTTTCGCGCCGGTAAAAGTTAATGATATTGCCAAACATAAAATGCACGCTGAATATGTGGAGGTCGGGAAAAATGTTTTAAATAATATTATTAAGGCTAAAAACGAGGGGCGGCGAATTATTGCTGTCGGAACTACAAGCGTTAGAACTCTGGAAAGTGTCTTTAGCAATGTCATTCTGGAGCGAAGCGCTAGCGAAGCGATAGAATCCCGACGAGATCCTATCAGTTGCTCGTTCCTCGCTCCCTCCAGGATAACAGACTATTCCGCTTGGACTGATATCTTCATCTATCCCGGCTATAAATTTAAAATTGTTGACGCCATGATAACGAATTTTCACTTGCCTAAAAATATTTAAAGCTTACGAAGCGGCGATTAAGAAAAAATACCGTTTTTTCAGCTATGGCGACGCCATGCTGATTTATTAATAACCTTGACTAAACAAAGTTTTTTAAGTTATAATAAAATTAAATTTAATAATTAATGTGAACCAAAATTCAGAATTGAAGCCTAGTTTAAGAAACTTTTGACCTGCCTGCCGGCAGGCAGGCTTTTGACTTTTGACTTTTGACTTAATATCTATGTCCGTACCAGCCAAACGAAGGTCTAGAAGCGAAGCCCGCCGCGGCCGTTCGCACATGGCCTTAAAGAAAGTTAAGCTTAATAAATGCCCGAAATGCGGCAAAGCCGTATTGCCTCATACCGCCTGTAAATTTTGCGGTTCATACAAAGGCAGAGAAGTTCTAAAAATAAAAAATAAAGCTAAAAAAGAGAAAAAATAAAATTTTCCAAGTCATGCAAGTCATGCTGGAGCGAAACGAAGTGAAGCGATAGCATCTAGAGATTCTATCGGTCGCTCAAGCTCCCTCCAGAATGACAAATTATAATTTATGTCTAATCGCCATTTAGCCAGGACGATTGCCATGCAAACCCTGTTTTCCTGGGATTTCAACGGTTGTAAGGAGCGGAACCTGGACAGTTTAATAGAACAAAATTTTAAGCAATTCGCCCCAAAATTTAACGACCATGGTTTTGTTAAATGCGTAATTAATGGCGTAATAAAGAATGAAGCGGAAATTGACGGCTATATAACCAAATACGCCACCGAATGGCCTTTAGATCAAATTACGATTGTGGATAGAAATGTTTTACGCATCGGCGTTTATGAATTGATTTTTGACCAGAACATACCTTCAAAAGTGGCTATTAACGAAGCGATTGAAATCGCCAAGGCTTTTGGCGGAGATTCATCCGGTAAATTTGTTAATGGAGTATTGGGCGCAATTTATAAAGACGTGGTCGGCACCCTGAAAAAGACGGAAAAACCTAAAACCGAGGAGCCGATTAATAATTAAATTAAGAGACTAAATAAATTTTTTGTCATTGCGAGCTTCTGAAAGAAGCGAAGCAATCTCACTAATTAGATGTTAAAATAAAGTGGAACGTTTTATAACTAACTGGCGGGCCAGCTTAGTTAATTACCGCATGCTGGCTTCAATAGCCGACGAGCTCGGCGTAGATAAATATTTATATTTATCTAAAGGCGAATCCAAGGATAAAAATTCAAAGGCGCGGCAAATTATTTTAGCTAATGCCATGGAAGCGATTATCGGCGCGCTTTATTTAGATCAAGGCGTTAAGCCGGCGAAGAAGTTTGTTAAGGCGTTTATTGTTTCCAAGCTGGATAATATTTTAAAGAATAAGCTTTATCTTGACCCTAAATCAAAGTTTCAGGAGCGTGCCCAAGAAGTTTATGGCATAACTCCCCATTATAAAGTTTTAAGCGAGTCCGGTCCGGATCACGCCAAAGATTTCGTGGTTGGCCTTTATCTGAATAACGAGCTTATTTCTCAAGGCAAAGGCACTTCAAAGCAAGAGGCTCAAGTTGATGCGGCCTCTCAGGGGCTTATAAGTAAAGGTTGGTAATTTATAATTTCAATTATATGACCATGCAAGACATTTTTAAATTATCGGTTAAAAAAGGCGCTTCAGATATTCATCTGGTTGTTGACGCCCCGGCCTTATTGCGAGTTGACGGTGAATTAGTTCCCGTAGAGCCTAAAAAAGTTTTATCAAAAAAAGATATTGAGCAAATGGTTTTTCCGCTTCTAAACGAGGAACAAAAGAAAAGATTTATAGCCGAAAAATAATTGGATTTCGGCTATGAAGATGATAACGTAACCAGATTCAGGATAAACCTGCTTTATGAAAGAGGCAACTTAAGCTTAGTGGCCAGAGTAATAACCGACACTATCCCCAGCCTAGAGGATCTGTCTATGCCTAAGGTAGTTTATGATTTACTTGATTTACAGCAAGGATTGATTTTAGTAACCGGCCCGACCGGTTGCGGCAAATCA
>JACQYU010000068.1 GCA_016208065.1 Candidatus Falkowiibacteriota bacterium
AAATTTTCTTTGTAGACTAAAATTCCGCCCGGGCAATTCATCGGCTTTACGGCATAATCGGCTTCATCTATTTTCGTAAAATACATATTCTCCTTATAGTGGTCCCAATGCCCGCTCTGCTCCCATAATTTTTTATTTAAAATAAGCGGGGTTTTAATTTCCTGATATTCGCCTTTATCATGCTCTTCCCGCCAATATTTTATCATCTCATTCCAAATTATCATGCCTTTGGGATGGAAAAAAGGAAAGCCCGGACCTTCTTCGTGCATGGAAAATAGTCCGAGTTCTTTGCCGATTTTTTTATGATCCCGTTTTTCCGCTTCTTCCATCATCTTTAAATAATTGTCCAGCTCAACTTTGTTCGCGAACGCCAAACCGTAAATTCTGGTAAGCATTTTATTTTTCTCGTCTCCCCGCCAATATGCGCCGGCTAATTTTTCCAGCTTAAAGCTGCCGTTCTGAACCTGTCCGGCTGATTTTAAATGCGGCCCGCGGCATAAATCCTCAAACTCGCTTAATTTATAATAACTAACGGTTTTCTCGCCGGCCTTTTTTAAATCTTTTATCATTTCCAGTTTATAAATCTGCCCGCTCTTTTTTTCACGCGCCAAAGCTTTGGCAACCGGCAATTCAAATTTTTCAAAAAGCAGATTAGCCTTAATGATACTTTTCATTTTTTCCTCAATCCTCGGCAGATCGCTATCGCTGATTTTTGTTTTGCCGAAATCAATGTCATAATAAAAACCATTATCCACGGCCGGACCGATGGCGAACTTGGCCTTAGGATATAACTTAAAAACCGCCGCCGCCATAATATGCGATAACGAATGGCGCGTCATTTCCAATTTATTATTTTTTTCTTCAGACATATGTTTATTTAATTTATTACTTATTACTAAACGGTTGGATTAAATTTGTAAAATTTTTGTGTGAGGACTGTTTGAGGCCGGTAATCCGGCCGAGTTCCGCAGTAGAAAATTTTGCGAATTTAATCCAACCTAAGCTATAAAAATTTAATTTTAAAAACCCCGTCCAAAAAATTCAAAGTACATCGTACATAGAATTTTTGGGACGGGGCTCTTTATTTTTTCCCGCGGTTCCACCCAATTTCCCCCGTATTAACGAGGACGCTCTTTAATAAGGCTTAGGCCCGCGAAAGCGGGATTCCACTTAGGACTATGGCTGGTAACCATAGCAATCGCCTTAGGTAATTTATCTTATTAAATTTGCTAAAATTTTCACTTCTTCCGGCTTGGCCAATTTTTCTCTCTTTAATATGCTAATTATTTTATATTTCCAATTTTTATCCCTCTCCTGGTCGCCTTTCATAAAAGAAATTATATCACCTTTGGTTTCCGCTAATTTGCTATCAATATAACTCTTCATTTCATGATTGAATTTACCCAACTTTGAATCTAATTTTTGATCAATTTCATGGCTAAATTTACCGAATTTGGAATCTAATTTTTGATCCACTATATTTTCCACCGCGGGTAAAATAACCTCTTCGGCGAACCTGCCAAATTTAATATCAACGGATTTATCTAGCCTATTATATAAATTATCCAGATCGGCCTTGGCCAATGGCTTATTTCTATCTTGTTTTTTCATGATATTAGTATATTTTAAAAAAATGTTATTGTCAATGCTCGCATTGGGAAAATTTATTTATTTCTTTATCTCTACTTCAATCCGATCAGCTAAATTAGGCGCTTTTTTTACGAACGAAGGAAAAAATTTTATTTGATAACCGGCGACTTCGGGTAAACTATTTAAATAAGTTTTTACCTGATCATAGCTTAGTCCGGCTAAATTATTTTTTTTCACCGCTTTGGCGCCGTCTTTTAGCGTCGCCTGGGCGATAAAATCAATTTTAACTATGGCCGTTCCCCGGCTTATGTTAAAATTTTCCAGAACATAAGATATGTCGGCCTTATCAAATTTAGAAATTTCTTTATCATCGGCCAGTGTCGCCGCCACATTATCCTTGGTTTGGCTATAAACTTCCTCGTCGTTAAAAGCCACCACCGCGACCATGGTTTTCATCTTAATATTAAACTTTTCTTTTTCTTCGCCGACCTTGCCGTCAATTTCCTGGCTGACGGAATTATTATCAACCGCGAATAACGCCTGGGCGTAATCTTTATAAGCTTGGCCGACTTCATTTTTGGCGTTAGCCAAAAGATCATTTTTTAGCTGGTTAACCGCGTTGTCAATATCGCTTTGCCCTATAATGTACTTAACTTTTTGGTTATACTTCATCGTCTCTTGGCTCTCGGCGTAAATTTTATCCTGAATGCCGGCCCAGAGTCCGGGCAGAGTGAATCTGCTCGGCCCGACCGCCATGTCCGGTTTGGCAACATCCGCATAAACCTCGGCCTCTACTTGCCCGCCAGCCGGAACATTAACCGTATTTTTCAATCTAAAAAGCTTGCTGTCGGAACCAATCTGGTCGTCGCCACCAAAGGCTGATTTTTTATATAATTATTAATAATCGTAACTTTACCGGTTACCTCTTCGCCTAAGACTTCTTTGCCGCTGGTGCTAAACTCCCTGGACTGTTCTATCTCTACTTGCTTAACCACGCCGTTAATTTGGCCCGGCGCTAAATTTAAACCGCTAGTTTGATCAATCACTTCCACGGCTAAACTATCGGTAATTTTTTCTTTTGCCGGAATAATAACTATGGTTAACTTGGCAAAGCCGAAATATAATACAACCGCGGCCAGCATTAAAGCTAAGGCGGCGAAGCTAACAACAATTTTCCGATAAATATTTTTTGGCTGGCCGGCTTTAACAAGCGGCTTTTCTTTAATTTTAGAGCTAGCTTTTGGCGCCA
Organism: Candidatus Falkowiibacteriota bacterium; assembly: GCA_016208065.1. Lineage (GTDB taxonomy): Bacteria > Patescibacteriota > Patescibacteriia > Patescibacteriales > GWC2-42-12 > JACPHD01. The sequence goes on from JACQYU010000068.1 coordinate 2,840, forward strand.
CCGGCGCAATATTTAAACTATCGCTTAAGCCAAACGGCGATTTTTTAGCCTTTGCCTTGCCAATAGCTTTGCTTTTTACTTTTTTAGGATTAGCCTTAACCGTGGCAATATTTTTTTCTTCGTTCATATATTTCGCTCTCGCGGCTCATAACTCGCGGCTCATAACTAAATTATAAAATAAATATGAGCGGTCATAAGGCATGGGTTACGAGTTGTGCGTTACTAGTTATAATAATATAATTATTTTACCAACTTTTACATTCTTTGTCTAATAATAATCTTACTTTAAAATATTATTTATGCAATTAATAATTCCAGATTGGGATAAATTATTTCAAAATATCATTTAATATTTCAATCAAAAATTTATTATAATTAACTTTAAACTCGGTTTCGACTAAGCCGGTTTCCGCGCCGGAGCCGGATAACAATCTAAAAAACACCTTTTTATCGCCGCTATTTTTTAAAAACGCCTCTTTTAATTTTTCTAAAACCAAGGCGCCGGAGCCGGCATTTAAACTTATGTAAAGATTGCCATTTTTAAAAATCAAATATTTTGATATCGGCAATCCATCGGCAGGCCGAGAAGCTTTCGGCGAAGGGTAGCCAAAAAATTTTCTCGGCTCGCCGTTATTTTTTGCGTTGCCGTTAGCCGTAAATTTTTTTATCGCTTCCCCGGCAGTTTCAATATTTAACTCAATCGCTTTATTCGCAAGCAATTTAAATTCCTGATCTTTGTCGGATAATTTCCCTTGGCAAAGCACTACCTTGCCTTCCTGCCAAAGTAAATTATTATCTTTTAGCAAGCTCGGGAAAACCAATACTTCCAAACTGCCGCTATTATCTTCAATTTTAACGAAAAGCATTGGTTCATTGGAGCGGGTTATGATTTTTTTAATTTTGGTGATAACGCAGCCGACATAGACCAATTTCTCCCGATTTGTCGCGGCCGGCGCCGGCTCAAGCTTAAGCTTGCGGCTAAAATTTAAGCTCGGGGCATCGGAGAATAAGCTGGCTTGGCCGTTTGATTTTGATTTGGTAGTCTCGCGGTTAAACTGCAAAATGTTATCCATATTGCCGAGCAGCTGGCCGCGTTCGCCGAATTTATCAAGCCCGCCCGACTTAATCAAACTTTCAAGCGACTTTTTATTAAGGTCTTTATCGCAGACTCTTTCCAGTAAATCGGTAATGTCTTTGTACGGCCCGTTCTTTTTGCGCTCAATAATTATTTCTTCGGCAATATGATCGCCGATATTTTTTACGGCCTTTAAGCCAAAGCGTATGGTATCGGGCGCCTCGTCCGGATTAACCGCCATATTTTTTTCCGTGCCGGACGTTACTACGGTAAAAGAGTCAAAAGATTCATTTATATCCGGCGCCATGACTTTTATCCCCATATGCCGGCATTCGTCAATTTCAATGGCGATGCGGTCGGTGTTTTGCTGGTCGGCGGTTAAAAGCGCGGCCATAAATTCCGTGGGCCAATGCGCCTTTAAATAAGCGGTTTGATAGCCGATTAAAGCGTAGCAGGCGGCATGGGAACGGTTAAAGCCATAGCCGGCAAAAGGCTCGATAAAAGAAAAAATCTTTTCGCCGAGCTGGCTGGGAATGCCATTTTTTACGCAGCCGTCAATAAATTTTTCTTTTTGTTCAGCCAATAATTTAATGATTTTTTTGCCCATGGCCTTTCTTAAAACATCGGCCTCGGCCATGGTAAAGCCGGCTAAATCTCGGGCGATCTGCATAACCTGCTCCTGATAAATCGCCACGCCATAAGTCTTTTTTAAAATCGGCTCAAGTTTGGGATGAAGATAAGCCGGTTTTTTTCGGCCATGCTTGCCGTTAACATAATCTGGAAGCCATTCCATGGGCCCGGGCCGGTATAAAGCCACCATGGCGATAATATCTTCAAATTCAGTCGGCTTAAGCTCGCGTAAATATCTTTTCATGCCGCTGGATTCAAATTGAAACACGCCGGTGGTTTCTCCGGCTTGAAATAATTTATACGCGAGCTTATCGTCTTGGGGAATTTTATCAATATCAATTAAAAGCCCCCGGGTGTTTTTTATAATCTTTACGGCCGATTCAATAATGGTTAAATTTTTCAAACCTAAAAAATCCATTTTTAAAAGGCCTAAATCCTCTACCGGATGCATGGAAAACTGCGAGACAATCGTGCGGTCGGACGAAGAAGCGGATTGCAAAGGCACGTACTCGGTTAAAGCATCCTTGGTAATAATAACCGCGCAGGCGTGTGTTGAAGCGTGGCGGGCCACGCCTTCAAGCCGCTTGGCATAATCAATTACCCGTTTAGCCGCCTGATCGTTTTTATAAATTTCTTTTAATTCGCCGATTTCCGAAACAGCTTGGTTGATTTTAGAAAACATCGGTATTAGCTTGGCTAATTTATCGCATAGCTCGTAAGGATAGCCGAGCACCCGGCCGACATCGCGGATCGCGGCACGCGCCGCCATGGTGCCGAAAGTAATTATCTGCGAAACATGGTCTTTGCCGTATTTATTCTCCACATATCTTAAAACTTCGTCGCGCCTGGCGTCGGCGAAATCCATGTCAATATCAGGCATGGAGATTCTGTCCGGATTTAAAAAACGCTCAAACAATAAATCATATTTAAGCGGGTCGATATTGGTAATGTTTAATAAATAAGATACCAGCGATCCGGCGGCTGAACCGCGGCCCGGCCCGACCACGATTTTATTATTTTTCGCCCAATTGACAAAATCGGATACGATTAAAAAATATGACGGCCAGCCCATCTTTTTTATGACCGACAGCTCAAAATCCATTCTTTCTTTTATAATCGGCTCAATCTCTTCGTAGCTTTTTCCGTAGCGCTCAAGCAAGCCTTTATGGCATAAATTATCTATATAGCCTTCAATATTTTGGCCGTCCGGCACGGTAAAGTACGGCAATTGAATTTTGCCCAATTCAATTTCTAAATCGCAGGCTTCGGCGATTTTTTCCGTATTGGCGATAGCTTCCGGCACATCTTTAAAAGCTTCGGACATTTCCTTAACTCCGCGAAAAGAATAGTCGCCGCCGATCATCATCATGCGGTCGCGATCTTCCTTCTTTTTCTTGGTCTGAAGGCAAAGCAATACATCCTGCGCCTCGTCATCGTCTTTATTTAAATAATGGACATCATTAGTCGCGGCCAAAGGAATATTTAATTCGCGGGAAAAATTTATTAAAGCTTGATTGACTTTCTCCTGGCTTTCTAAATTAGGATGGCTCTGGAGCTCAAGATAGAAATTACCCGGGCCGAATAATTCGGCGTATTCTAAAATTCTTTTTTTAGCCTTATCCAATTTATCGGCCGCTATTAATCTAGGGATCTCGCCGGCCAAGCAAGCGGTTAAAGCAATCAGGCCGTCTTTATGCTTTGTTAAAACTTCCCAGTCAATTCTAGGCTTATAATAAAAACCTTCTAAATGGGCGATTGAAGTCAGTTTGATTAAATTGCCATAGCCGATTTTATTTTTGGCTAAAAGCAATAAATGATAATTTCTTTCATCAGCCTTGGCGTTTTTATCAAGCCGCGACCCGGGCGCCAAATAAGCTTCCACGCCGATAATCGGCTTAAGGCCGGCCTTTTTGCATTTCTGATAAAACTCAATGGCGCCGTACATGACGCCATGGTCGGTTAAGGCTAGGCTGGTTGAGCCTTCGTCTTTGGCTTTTTGGATTAGCTCGTCTATTTTAGTCAGTCCATCAAGCAAAGAGTAATGGCTATGAACGTGGAGATGGGTAAATTTCATGGGTATTGTTATTGCGAGCCGCCTACTGGCGGCGCGGCAATCTCACGAACTTTTTTAAAACTAGAAAAGGCAGAAAAATTCCGCCTCCTTTGATTATTATAATATAACATTTTGCGGAAAAATGCCAACAAAAAAATCGCCCTGACTTTTTGAACGATTTTTTATTTTTTATTTTTATTATCTGATCATTTCGCACCATTTATAAGATCCTATGCAATTAAAAGTATTAAGCTTAAACCCCGGCTTGCAGCCGATTCCGGCCAGTTCAAAATTCGCGGCCGCCATATATTTAACCGAATCAAGGCAGCAGTCATATATTTTTTCATTTTCTTTATCGCATTTGGCTAATAAGCTTTTATAATAATCATTAAAATTTTCTACTTGATTTTTGCTTCTATCCGCTTGCCCGGATTTTATCAGCCAATTTAAAAATATTATTACAACAATAAAAATCACAGCGTAAACTAAAACATTTATTTGAAATTTTCTGTCTTTTATTTTGTCTGATAAATCGCTCATAGTTTATTTTGTCATTGCGAAGCATTTTTTATTGTCATGCTGGAGCGTAACGAAGTGAAGCGATAGCATCTCAAGATTCTATCGCCTGCCTGCCTGCCGGACAGGCTGGCCGGTAGGCAGGGTCGCTGACGCTTCCTCCAGAATGACAAAAGAGGGAGTCGCTCGCAAAAGCCACTTCTTAATTTTTAATTTTTCGTATTATATCGCCTAATTCTTCGTCGCTGTAAAAATAAATAATAATTTCTCCGCCTTTGCCTTTGCGCTTAACTTCGGCTTTAGTGCCGAAAAACTGGCGGAAAGCGAACTCTTTATCTTTATCCGCGTAATTTATTTTAATTCTGGCCTGCTTAGTTCCGCCCATCGCCCTGGTTTCTTTAAGCGAATCATCAACCGTCATTTTATTTAATAATATTTTTTTATAAAGCGCGAGTTGCCTAACTTCGCTTTCCAAGCCAACGATTACTTTAGCGTGGCCTTCGGTTATTTTGCCTTCAATCAAAGCCGCCTGAATTTCTTCCGGCAAATTTAAAAATCTTAAAGTATTGGTTATGACCGGACGCGACCGGCCTACTTTAACCGCCAATTCTTCCTGGCTTAAATTAAATTCATCAATTAATTTGCGGTAAGCCACGGCCGTTTCAATGGAATTTAAATCTTCCCTTTGCAGATTTTCCACCAGCGCCAGTTCCAATTTTTGCTGTTCGTCCGCTTGCCTGACTATGGCCGGAACGGATGCCAGGCCTAAAATTTTAGCCGCCCTTAAGCGCCTTTCACCGGCATGCACACTCCTGGTCACCCCCGGCGGGTGATCCCGTGCCTGGTGGCTGCAAACGTCCACTGACTGTACGGCACGGTACTCGACGATTCGAAGGGCCGGCGCTTGGCTAAAGGGTTCATCCAGGCGAGGCAAGGGAAAAGCCTGTCAACCTAATGCAGCGTGGAGTGGGACGGTCGGCTCGGCGAGGCCGACTGCCTGCTGCGGCGTCGTCCAGCTTGTGCGGGTCGTTCTCCTCGCCCCGCGCAGGCTGATGCCTTCCTGAGGAGAGAGCGGCCAGCGGGAATGATGCCTCCGCTGGCCCTGGTGTTTGCCGGCGACATCTGCGGCCGTATGGCGGCGTCAGCCATCGGCTGCGTTCACCAGTGAGGCGCAGCCGCGCGCTGCACTCGTGCGCAACGCGGCGTTCCTTCTGGCACGGGCCGGGCACGGCCACCAGCAACTGCCTGCGTGCGCCAGTGGAGCAGCCGACCCTCTACCTAACAGGAGACCGATCATGTCCGACCATCAACTCATCGTTTTGGGCGCCGTCGCTGGCTCTTCGGAGACAGATGATGGCTCGACAACCATTGCGCAGCGTTATGCAGACTTGCGGGCCAAGT
>JACQYU010000065.1 GCA_016208065.1 Candidatus Falkowiibacteriota bacterium
AGAGCGAAAATAATCGGCTTTTTTCTCATGCTCTTTACCATTTCAGCCGTAACCAAGCCGCCCTTGGAAACGCCGATAAAAACATCGGCTCCGGCCATAGCCTCTATTAAGCCGCCTTTAATTTTTTTCTTATTGGTATTTAAGGCGATTTCGCGCTTAGCCGGATTTAGGCCTTGGCGCCCGCTATAAATCGTTCCTTCGCTGTCCAATAAAATTAAATCTCCGGCTCCGGCGTTCATAATCAATCTGGCAATGGCAATGCCGGCCGCGCCGGCGCCGTTTATCACGATTTTCAAATTTTTCATGGCTTTGCCCATAACTTTACAGGCATTTATCAAAGCGGCTAAAACCACGATGGCCGTACCGTCCTGATCGTCATGAAAAACCGGAATGGACAATTCTTTTTCCAGCCGCTCTAAAATTTCAAAACATCTCGGAGAGGCAATATCTTCAAGATTTATGCCGCCAAAGCTTGGCTCAATGAATTTGCAAAATTTTATTATTTCTTCCGTGTCGGCCGTATTAATACAAAGCGGCACCGCGTCAACGCCGGCGAACTCTTTAAAAATCGCCGACTTGCCTTCCATGACCGGCATGGCCGCTTCCGGGCCTAAATCGCCCAGGCCTAAAATCGCCGTACCGTCGGTCACGATCGCGACTTGATTGGCGCGGTTGGTCAGTTGCCAAGATAATTTTTTATCCCGGCCGATAGCCGAAGACACCGCGGCCACGCCCGGCGTATAGGCTAAAGACAAATCATTTTTATTTTTCAGCCTGACTTTCACTTTAATTTCAATTTTACCCCGGTATTTTTTATGCAGAGCGATTGATGGTTTAGAATAATCCATAAAATATTTAATTTATAATAAATCAATGCTAATAGCCGTGGCATCATCGCATTTCTTAAATCTTGGGTACTTCCAGCAGCTTGGATCTGTTTGTTCCAATAAACGAACATGATTTAATATATTTTTAATTCCCCCGGCTTGATAAAGTTTAGCGAACGTTTTTTAATTCTAACGGCGGCAAAACCCGCCGACCAAATTTCCTCTTTATTATTCGCGTTTATGCCGCATTCAATCATAGCCACTCTAATTTTATTATTGGCTTGAATCGCCAAATTTTTTAACGAGCCTGAATTTTTGGTAAATATATTTTTAGCTATCTCGGCCGCGATTTTACCTCCGGTTTTCCCTTGTTTATTTTTAAAACCAACCAAACTGGTAGCGCCGTCAAAAACCGCGAATAAATTATCTTTTATTAATAATTCATCTTCGTTTATTTTTCTTGATCCTTGACTATATATTTTCTGTATTTTTAATTTCATAAATTAAAAACTTATTTCAAATATTTTTTCCCTTTTAATTTATCCGGCAAATATTCCTGCTTTTCCTTATAGCCGTAATTCGGGCTGTATTTATAATCTTTGCCGTAATTTAAATCTTTCATTAATTTAGTCGGCGCGTTCCTGATATGAAGCGGCACGGGCAAATTGCCTAACTCGCGCACATCAGCCGCGGCCTGATTATAAGCCGTATATAATTCATTGGACTTTTCGCACTTAGCCAGATAAATAACGGCTTGCGCTAAAACAACGTTGCATTCCGGCATGCCCATAAAATGGCAGGCCTGGTAAGCGGCTACGGCCTGTTCCAGCGCCCGAGAATTAGCCAAGCCGACGTCTTCCGAAGCAAAACGCACTAAGCGCCGCGCGATATATAAAGGATCTTCGCCGGCTTCAAGCATGCGCGAGAGCCAATAAAGGGCCGCGTTCGCGTCCGAGCCGCGCAAAGACTTATGCAAAGCCGAAATAATATTATAATGCTCTTCCCCGTCTTTATCATAAAACAAATATGATTTTTGAAAAGCTTCTTTAATAACTTGGCTGGAAATATTCTCGCTTGTGCCCGCGGCATACTCTAAAACATTTAAGGCCGTTCGCGCGTCGCCGTTGGACATAAGCGCCAGCATATTTACGGTTTCATCGCTTATTCTTATAGCCGCTAAATCTTTTACCCCGCTGGTTACCGCGCTAAACCGGATAAATTCCGCCTTGGTATGTTTAGCCACGATATAAGCTAAAGTGGTTTTGCCTGAACCGGGCGGACCCCAGAAAATCATGGACGGCGCCTTGTCCGATTCTATGGCCTGCCTTAGCATTTTCCCTTGCCCGATAATTTCGTCCTGGCCTAAAAATTCTTCTAAGGTTAACGGCCTCATCCTATCGGCTAAAGGCGATGTTTTACCCCCTTTAGCAAAGGGGGTTAGGGGGATTTTATTCATGCGGAAAATATAGCAGAAAAAGAAAAAATATTCAATCAGCGATTATTTAAAAAACCGCTGCTAGCGCCAGCGGTTTAATTTCCATGCGCCCTAGCCGTAAAATCGCTTAATTGCCGCCGTATCTCCTATTTCTATCTCCGTATTCTTTTAAAATCGCCTCCGCGTCCGATTCTTCAAAATCAGGCCAATATTTTTTCATAAAAAAAAGTTCGCTGTAAACCGACTGCCACATCAAAAAGCCGGATAGCCTTTGCTCGCCCGAAGTCCTTACGATTATGTCCGGATCCGGCAAATCAGGATTATATAAATATTTTTTTATCATGCCTTCATGCACCTGTTCCAATTCAACCTTATTTTTTATCATTTTGCGCGCCGCGTCAACCACTTCGGCTCGGCCGCCGTAATTCAAACAGACATTAATAATTCCTCGCTTATTGGCTTTAGTCTCTTGCGTTATAGCCAAACATTTAGCCGGCAAATCTCCGGGCAATTCTTCTATGCGGCCGCTGATTAAAATTTTATAGCCGTTCTTTTTAGCCGACTCGCGCAAATTAATTTCCACCGCGTTCTCTAAGAGTTTCATTAGATAATTAACTTCTTCCTGCTGGCGGTTCCAATTTTCCGTGGAAAAAACGTAAAAAGAAACGATTTTTACCCCGCGGGAAAAAAACCATTCCGGCGCCTGCTTCATTTTTTCATAGCCGATAAGATGCCCCTCAAAAGTCGGCAGATTTCTTTCCCGCGCCCAGCGCCGATTGCCGTCCATAATAATGCCGACGTGAGCAGGGATATTTAATTTTTTGGATTCTGGCATAATTGAATTCAAAATGACGAATGTCAAATCAATGTCAAATGACTAAATGACAAATCTGCCTGCCGACAGGCAGGTTAATTAATTCTTTTGACATTTGGATTTTAGATTTGATTTGTCATTTGACATTAGTCATTATATTACTATCTCGCTATCTTCACCAATTTCACTCTCTCGCCCGCTCCGCTGATTATTTTAACATTATTTTTGCTTACCGCAAATCGTTCAGCTAAAAATTTTATTAACTCTTGATTAGCCTTGCCTTTAACGGCCGGCGCCGCTACATCAATCTTGATGGTTTCGTCCGCCATAATTTCTTTAAAGCGGGTTTTAGCCGCGTTAGGCCGGGCTTTAACGCGCAGATAAACCTCGTTCGCCTTTACTAGAGCTGCCGCGTATTTTGCCAAATCGCTTAAATTATTCATGCTGATTTTTTTACGATTGATTTTTTATAAATTCCGTATTTTGAAACAATTTCCCGCAAAATTAAAGTGGTGGCGATTGAGACGGCTACCGCAACGCTGTTATTAAAAAACATTAAAAAATAATAAACCGAAGCTCCGAAAAAAGCGCTGGAAACGTAATTTGAGCCGGACTTAAGGGCGAACGGCGTATCGCCCATAATAGCGTCGCGCAAAACGCCGCCGCCGAAACCGGTCAGCATGCCTAAAAATACGCAAGCGAGAGATGATAAAAGAGTGGGAAAAGCAACGCCGTTAAATAAATAAGACTGGCAGACTGAAGCGCCGATAATCACGAAAACCGCCAAGCCGATTGAATCGGTTAGGCGAAAAATGGAATAAGCTTTTTTAAAAAAATTGGGAAGCAAATAGGCGGCTAGCCCGGCCAATAAGCAGATTAAAAGATAATTGGAATCTTTAAGGTAAAATAACGGCGTTCGGCCGATAATTAAATCCCGGACCGTGCCGCCGCCAACCGCGGTTATGGCGCCTAAAAAAACCACGCCGAATATATTTAATTTTCTGCTTTTGGCTTTATAAGCTCCGCCGACGGCGAAAGCGAACGTACCAAGCAGGTCAAGCAGATAGATCATAGGTTTACCCGCGCGAAAAGCACCACATAATTTTTGCCATAGGCTTTAGCGCATTTAGGGCAAGTAGTGTAGGAAAAATATAATTTTTTAAGTTCCCGGCCTTTGCTTTTAACATATTGCTCCATTTCTTTC
>JACQYU010000007.1 GCA_016208065.1 Candidatus Falkowiibacteriota bacterium
TACTACCGAAGCCACGGTTAAAAAACCGACAATTGAAATCACCACTAAAAGTTCAATTAAAGTAAAACCGGCCGATTTATTATTCGGCCGATTAGGGCCATTATATATTGGTTTAAGCATACTTTTGTTTTCTCGTTTTTGCGAGAAATAAATTTATATATGTAAATTATACCAGATTATAAATTAAACCGCAAATAAAAAAGCGATCCGGCCGCTCGCGAACGGCCGGACCGCTTTAATTAAACTCTAAATTATTTTTTTTCTGAAGCGTCTTTAGCTTCGGAGTCGGCCTTATTTTCCTCTTCGCCCGCTTCCTGGCCTTCGGCCGGAACCGCTTCAGCTTTGGGCGCTTCCTCTTCAATCTTAGTTTCGGCCACGCCAACTACCGCTTCATTGGTTTCTTGAGCTAAAACTATGCCTTGGGGCAAGATTAAATCATGCAATCTGATAAATTGGTCAAAATTTTCTAAGATGGAAATGTCCACGTCAATATGGCTTACTAAATCTCCGGGTAAGCACTCAACTTCCACCGTATCCATATTTTTTACCAAAGTTCCGCCCAATTCTTTAACTGCTTTGGCTTCGCCGACGAAATTCAAAGGAATTTCGGTAGTAATCTTTTTAGTCATATCAACTTTTTCAAAATCATGTTTTTTAACTTTAATATTTTGATTAGCTTTGCCAAAACCATACAAAACCGCCGGGATAAAACCGGCTGTTCTGATTTTTTTAGCCTTGCCATTGCTTTCGCTTCTCGCTTGAGCGCTTAATTGTACTTTTGTTGTCATAGAATAATCACAAAATTAACTGACATTAACGAATAACACAAAATTATATTTCGTTTAATTCGTTCCGCCAACCGGCGGAAATTCGTTTAATTCGTGTATTTTAATAATTAACTTTTGATCTGATAATAATGCTTTCTACTACTCCGACCAGCATTAAGCTGGAAATCAGGCCGCTGCCGCCATAGCTTAAAAAAGGCAAAGAAATGCCTACTACCGGCAGAATGCCTAGGTTCATACCAATATTAATAAACATTTCAATAAAAATCAAGCTTAGGGCTCCTAAGATAAAAAATACCCCGAAATCATTATTGATTCTTTTTAAATGGTACAGGCAACGATAAAAAAATATGCCAAAAAACAATAAAATCAGCAAGACCCCGGAAAACCCAAGCTCCTCGGCAACGACGGCGAAGATAAAATCGGTTTGCGCTTCAGGCAAAAATTTCAATTGCGATTGCGAGCCGAAGCCAAGTCCGCGGCCGGCTAGCCGGCCGGCGCCGACGGCAATAATCGCTTGGGATACATTACACCCTTGGCTTAAAGGATTAAATGAAGGATTTAAAAAAGTGATTATTCTCTGTTTTTGATAATCCTCTAGCGCGAAATGCCAAGCGCCGGAAAAAACTATGGCTAAAATTAAGCCGATGGCTAAAAGATATTTTTTATTAAAGCCGACTAAAACAATCATTGACAGCCAAGACAAAAATAAAACAAACGCCGAACCGAAATCAGGCTGGGCTAAAACTAAAATTATAAGCAATAAAGCGCCGCTGCCGGAAATCAATAAGCGCTTAAATTCTTTGGTTTTAGGCGAGGCTGAAGAAAAATATTTGGCCAAAAATAAGATTAAAACTAATTTTATAAATTCAACCGGCTGAAGATTAAAACCGGCTAAATTATACCAGCCCTTAGTGCCGCGGATAGTCTGGCCGAAAAATAACACTCCGATTAGCAAAACCAGCCCTAAAATATAAAAATATTTGCTATAGCTTCTTAAGCTGTGGTAATCAAAAAAAACCAAAGAAAAAAACAGGATTATGCCTAAAATAATAAAAATGATCTGTTTTTTAAAATTTAATAAATCCAATTCCGCCCTGCCTAAGGCGACGCTGTAAATTTCCGCCAAACCAAATCAGATTAAAAGCAATACCGAAGTAAACAATATCCAATCGAAGTTTTTTAAGTATATTATTAATTTGTTGAACATAAAAAATTCCAAACTCCAATGACCAATGACCAAATAAATCCCAATAAATAAATCCAAAAAAATAAATTAGGGCTTAGGATTTGGGATTTTATTGGGCATTGGGATTTGAAATTTGGACATTAGCACTTAATAAATAATTAAATATTAAAAAATTGCCTCATTTCTCCTGCCCTACGCCGCCCTCGTACTTAATATAAATATCGTCCTTCATTATATTAATCTCCGGAATTATTTCAACTCTATCCGCTCGGCCCAAATCGCCCGGCCAGCTAATTTCTACCGGCCTTTTTTGCTCTGACATAAAATCATTCAAAACATAATGATTGATGGCGGTTATTCGATCTCCGGCATAAAGCAAAATAACAAAACCAACCCCCCAGTAATTATAAGCCGTATGGTTAATAGCGTTAAAACTCAACTGGTTTAAGCTTAATTTTTCCGACAGCGCGCTAGCGTTGGCCGGAATGAATTTAAGATCGGTATTCTCAATGTTTAAATGGCTGTCTTTAAAAATCGCCCAATCAGCTATTTGATGCTGATTAATTCTACGCCAAGTTATATTTTCTATAACTAAACGGGCGTCATCAGGATAATAAGGAAAGTCTTCCGCCAAAGCCGTTAAATATTTAATATCCGCTGGCAAAACATAGCTTCTGGTTTTTTGGGTTTGACGGCCGGCGGCAATAAAATAATAATCAAATTCAACCCACCATTTTTGATTGTCATTTTGCAATTTTACATAAAGATCGTATTTTTTATCGGATGATTTTATAATTTCCACCGAGCTAAGCATTAAATCTTTAGCTGAGACCTGCATGACATAATCATGCCCGACGCTATTAACCTGCGCCAATTGCTTAACTAAAATCTCGTCTTGACCCATGCCGCGGGCAATATAATAAGCAAAGCCGTAGATGGTATAAGACCAAGAAATAGCGGAAATTAAGATCAAAAAACCGATTAAAGCCGTTTTAAGCTGTTTCTTATGCTCAATATACCATAAGCCGATTTCCAGCTGTTTGGTGGTTATGCCTTCCGTGCTTACATAATTTTCCATTTTTTCTTCAATTTCTTTAGCTTTGGCTTCATCTTGATTTAAATTTTGATTATCCATATATTTGTCATCGCGGGCTACGACCCGCAATCCACTCAATTATATAATATTTTAACATAAATTAAACTCTTATGGCAAACTAAATTTTATATTATTTATTCCCTTGCCAGCTATGCTTTTTTTTTTTATTATTAAGATATTAAAATAAGCCTAAAATAATGGCTTTGTTTTCATGTTAAAATGGCTAATAATAAATAAAAATCATAATAATTATGACAGATAAAAAATTAAGCAAAAAAATTGTTGAGCCTGCTTACGATGCCGAATCAATTACCGTGCTTGAAGGGCTTGATCCGGTGCGTAAAAGGCCGGGCATGTACATCGGTTCAACTTCGTCTACCGGCTTGCATCATTTAGTTTGGGAAGTGGTTGATAACGGCATTGACGAAGCCATGGCCGGCCATGCTACGGAAATTGCCGTTACTCTGCTGGCTAATGGCATGATTGAAGTTTGGGATAACGGCCGAGGCATCCCGGTCGGTATGCATAAAGTAACCAAAGTATCGGCCCTGGAAACCGTTTTAACGAAACTCCATGCCGGCGGAAAATTCGGCGGCAGCGGCTATAAAGTCTCCGGCGGACTGCACGGCGTCGGCGTAAGCGTGGTTAACGCCTTAAGTGAATACTTAAAAGCGGAGGTGCACCGCGAAGGCAAAATCTGGATGCAGGAATACGAGCGCGGCAAACCCTTAAAAAAAGTTAAACCGATAAGCAACTCCAAAAAAACCGGCACAATGATCACTTTTAAGCCGGACGCGCAAATTTTTGAAACCCTTGAATTCAGCTGGGGCGTGATTTTAGACCGTTTGCGCCAGCAGACTTATTTAACCAAAGGCGTGACCATAAAAGTGGCTGATAAAAGAAAAAATCATCGCCCTAAAAATTATAAATTTTATTTTGAAGGCGGCATCAAAGCTTACGTAAAATCTTTAAACCGCAACAACCAGGTAAAAAACGAGACTATCTTTTATATTGATAAAGAAATAAACGACTCGCGGGTTGAAGTGGCTTTGCAATATAACGACGGTTTTAACGAAACCACCCTGGCTTTTGCCAATAACATTATTAACCCCGAAGGCGGGACCCATGTCGTCGGCTTTAGAACCGCTTTAACCAGAACTTTAAACAGCTATGCCCGAGCGCAAAATTTAATTAAAGAAAAAGATGAAAACCTTACCGGCGAAGACGTACGCGAAGGCTTAACCGCTATTGTAAGCGTAAAATTAACTAATCCCCAATTTGAAGGCCAAACTAAGGGTAAATTGGGCAACGCGGAAATAAAAACTTATGTTGAGCAAATTTTCGGCGATAGTTTTGCCGCCTTCTTGCAGGAAAATCCCCGCCAAGCCGAGGCTATAGTGGCCAAATGCTTTCTCTCGGCTCAAGCTAGAATCGCGGCCAGAACGGCCCGCGCTTCAATTCTAAGAAAAGGCGCTTTAGAAGGCATGACGCTCCCCGGTAAGTTGGCGGATTGTTCAAGTAGAAAACCGGAAGAAAGCGAACTTTACATAGTGGAGGGCGACTCGGCCGGCGGCTCCGCTAAGCAGGGCCGGGACCGAAAATTCCAGGCTATCCTCCCCTTGCGCGGGAAAATCTTAAACGTGGAGCGGGCGCGGCTGGATAAAATGCTGGCTAACAATGAAATAAAAAATCTGGTTATCGCTCTAGGGGCCAATATTGACGATCAATTTGATCTGGGAAAACTGCGCTACCACCGCATCGTTATCATGACTGATGCCGATGTTGACGGCGCGCATATCAGGACTTTGCTCTTAACGCTTTTCTACCGGCATTTTAACGCCTTGGTAACCAACGGCAATTTATATATCGCCCAACCGCCGCTTTACCAAATTAAAAAAGGCACGGCGGCCAGATACGCTTACTCGGACGAAGAAAAAGATAAAATCGTTAAAGAATTAGGCGGCGGTAAGGCGGAAGTAATTGAAACCGAGGCTAGTGAAGAAGAATTGGCTGAAGAAAATCAGACCGAAGAAGAAGTTAAAATAAACAAGGCTAAAGCGTCGGTGCGCATAAATATCCAACGCTATAAAGGTTTGGGCGAAATGAATCCGGAACAGCTTTGGGAAACTACCATGAACCCGGAAACTCGCATTATGAAGCAAGTTAACGTTGACGACGCGGCCTTAGCCAACGAAACTTTTGAAATGCTGATGGGCGTTGACGTAGCCCCGCGCAAGCACTTTATCCAGACGCACGCTAAAAAAGTGGAAAATTTAGATATCTAAAAAATAAAATAAAAACTGTTCATTAAACAATAAGGAGAAAAGTTATGGAACCTATAGCATTATTGTCAGATGAAGATTTTAAAAAATTTGCTGGACAATATGTTTGTGTCGCCAAATCTGATTCAAAGAAGGTAATCGCCAGCGGTAAAAATCCGAGTAAAGCTATAAAAACTGCCAAGAGAAAAGGATTTGATAATCCATTAATTTTTTATGTATTATTGCCTGGCGAAGTTTCTATCCCGTCGGTATTGGATTGTTCCTAAAATTAAGGAAAAGAGAAGGAGGCGGCATATGGCTAAAAAAAGCGTGGTTCTAGTGGTGTCATTTCATATGGTGGACCAAGATGAAATTGATGATTTAACAAAAAACTATCAAGACAAAAGAACAATTCAAAAAATACTTGATATTCCTCTGCCCGGCCTGGAAAGAGCCACTATTAAAGATTCGGACATCTTTAACATGCGGGTACCGGAAAGTAGGCAGCGTTTTATAGAAACGCTCTATACTAACGCCTGCCTAACCATCATGGAAGAGCCCGACAAAATCTACCTTATAGAGAAACTATAGCCAAATATCTAAGTTTTATCTCTCTAAGACTGCTTTTCAAAGTAGTCTTTTTTTATTTAAAAGTAAATAAAATTTTAAAATCACCCCGGGGTTTGGGGTGACGATTTTTTTAATTATTAATGCGAGCCTGGAAAAATTTAGGATAAAATTTATGGCAAAATTTCTTTACAAAATCTTCTTGTTTTAATCCGTCTTTTATTGCTATTATTCATATTTAAAATCACCCGGGGTTTGGGGTGACGAATAAGCGCCAAGGAGTGAGTGCCAAAGATAAATCAACGTGATAGCGCATTGAGGCACCCCAAAACTCTTTGGTTACTTTCTGGTTACAGAAAGTAACCCCCTAGCGGGCAGCGTCACGAATGTATTTTTTAGAAAAAAGGTAAAATAACCAGGTTAACAATTTTTAGAGTATGAGGTTGTGGATTCTATTCCTACCACTAACCCATGGATTCCGGCTTTCCCTCCAGAGGACAAGCGCGGGAATGACAAAATAGTTATCTCCTCTCATTTATTCTCTCTTTCACCTCTTTTATAAACTCCTCTCTTCCAATTTCTCTGGTAATTTTCTCTCCCCTGTCTCGCACGGCCAGCTTTTCAGAGTTCATTTCTCTGTCGCCCACTACGAGCATATAAGGTGTTTTTTCGCTAACCGCTTTCCTGATTTTATTGCCAACGGTTTCATCGGTTTCATCAACCTCAACCCTAATTTCATTTTGCTTGAATTCACCCGCCAGCTTCTGGCAAAATTCCACGTGCGTGGCGCCCACGGAAACGATTTTAACCTGCGTTGGCGAGAGCCAAACCGGAAAAGCGCCGGCGTAATGCTCGATTAAAACGCCTAAAAATCTCTCAATCGCGCCGTAAACCGTGCGATGGATCATAACCGGACGTTTTTCTTTGCCGTCGCGCTCAATATAAGTTAAATTAAAACTT
>JACQYU010000066.1:0-10704 GCA_016208065.1 Candidatus Falkowiibacteriota bacterium
ACCGTGGCTTCGGTAGTAGTTTTTAACATTGTAAGGATGAATGCCAGGGACGCCGTTAGAGTGGGAAATATTGCCACTATTACGCGTGCCTTAGCCGTCTATTTAAATGATTCAACTACCGGCTATCCGGCTTCAACCGGCGAATGCCTTAACGCGGCTTCCGGGGTCGGAGCCGAGCTTAAGGCCGCTCAAGTATTATTGACGGTGCCTACGGACCCTTTATGGCCGGCGGTTTTGCCGAGCAGTGTTTCCGGCGGCGCTGCCGTCAGCCCATCGCAGAATTTTTGTTTTTATTATTTTTCCGGATTTAACAACCAATATAAAATCAGCTTTTTTCTGGAATCAAGCTCTAAGTCCGGCAATGCCGGAATTAATACTACCATTATTGCTCCGTAGCCAGGGAAAGCTTGATTTTATTTAAGGCTGGTTATAATCTTTTTCCAGAAAATAAATAATTATGCCGGAATTAAATAATTTTTCATATCAGCGGTTGCAAAAATTAGTGGCGGTTGTTTTTATCGGTTGCCTGATAGTATTATTTTTGTCCGGGTTTGATACGATTAAATCAAAATCCAGAGATATAAAAAGGCGGGCCGATATTAAGATTTTAATAAAAGCTTTGGATTTATACCATGATAAATACGGCAAATATCCCGACTCAATCAATGATTGGCAGGGCTGGGATTTAAGCATCGGCTATAACGGCGATAAAACCGATTTTATAGATAGATTAAGAGAGGAAGGTTTTTTAAACAAAGAAATAAAAGATCCGATTAACAATACGTCATACCATTATCGTTATCAGAAATTTAAAGCCGGCGATTATGGCTGTAAAAATTCTTTTTATATTCTGCAGATTGTTAATTTTGAATTATCAACAGGTAATAACGGGGGAGGAGAATGTCCGGAATTAAACTGGGCCGAGTCGGCGCCTAACGGCTATACGGCGCAGGATTTTGATTGAAGACTGATTTATTGATTTTATTATTGCCAGTCTATCAAGGCCGGACAGGTCTTTTTTTATTTGGCAAGTTGCTTCCGGCAGTTCGCGCTTAACTAGTTGTTTTATTTTCGCGGTTTGGCGCGGATCTATCTCGCAAAGCATAATCGTATTTTGTATTTTGTATTTTGTATTATAGATTAAATAGTTTATTTGTTTAAATAATTTTTCATATAGCTCAAGGCCATTTTTACCAGCGTAAAGCGCAATCTGCGGTTCAAATTTCAGGCCGACCGTATTCATGGAACAATTATTTTTCCAGGCTTTCCAGCCGTAAGGCAGATTGGCGGTTATGATTAAATCGGAGTCGGCTGTTTTAAAAGCTGAATTATGGATTAACGGGGACAGCAGGTCGCCTTTCAGGAATTTTATTTTTTTATGTACATTATGAGTTCTGGCATTTTGTTTAGCGACGGTTAAGGCTTTAGCCGATATATCAATGGCGAATAATTTGCCATTGATATTTTGTTTTGCCAGCGCGATGATGATACAGCCAGAGCCTGTGCCAACGTCTATGAAAGCCGCGGGGCGTGAGCCGCGGGGCGTAAAATTTAAAACTTCTTCCACCATCAATTCGGTTTCCGGACGGGGGATTAAAACGTTTTTATTGACAATAAAATCAAGCCCGTAAAATTCTTTGGCGCCCGTAAGATAGGCGATCGGCAGGCCTTTAAGCCGTTTTTTAATTTGCGATTTGAAATTCGCGATTTGCGGCTTAGTTAATCCGGCTTCGCCATGCGCCAAGATAAATTCCCGCGGTTTTTTTAAAACAGCGGATAATAAAATTTCCGCCTCAAGATGCGGAAGATTGATTTTTTCAGCGCTTAGTTTGCCAACGGCGAGTTTTAGAGATTGGGCGATGGTCATTTAATTTTAATGTTAAATTTCCAATGACAAATGACAAATCAAATTCAAAGCCCAAAGGTCAAAAAAATAATTAACCTGCCTGCCGGCAGGCAGGTTTGTCATTTAGACATTTGACATTGATTTGACATTAGAAATTAGTCATTTGTCATTTTTATTTTATCCCTTTCTTTAGCGCTTCAATAATATCCGCGATATCTCCATCCATAATTCTCGCCAGGCCATGCCAGTTTTGCTTAACGCGGTGGTCGGTAAATCTGTCTTGGGGAAAATTATAAGTTCTGATTTTTTCGCTTCGGTCGCCCGAGCCGATTTGCTGTTTTCTTTGGGCTGATTCGCGCGCGCGCTTTTCTTCTTCCATTTTAGCGTAGAGGCGCGAACGCAAAATTTGCATGGCCTTTTCTTTGTTTTGGTGCTGGGATTTTTCATCTTGGCAGGTTGAGACCAGTCCGGTCGGCAGATGGGTTATCCTAATAGCCGAGTAAGTCGTGTTAACGCATTGCCCGCCCGGACCCGATGAGCAATAGGTATCTATTCTTATGTCCTGGGGCTTTATTTCCACGTCCATTTCTTCGGCCTCTGGCATAACCGCTATGGTTACGGCGCTGGTATGGACTCCTTCAACGGAGAAGATAACTTCTTTGTAGCCGCCGATGCCGATGCGGCTGGCGTATAATATTTTTAATTTCCAGCCCTGTTTTTCCGCGTAATGGGCGTATAGGCGGAAGAGTTCGGCCGCGAACAAAGCTGATTCGTCGCCGCCGGTGCCGGCGCGGATTTCCATGATAACATTTTTTTTATCATTAGGATCGGCCGGATTGAGCTCAAGCTCAATTTCGCCAGTTAAGGCTTCAATTTGCTTTTTTAATTCAGCTGATTCTTCTTTGGCGATTTTTAATAATTCCTGGTCGGATTCGCCCTTAACCATGCTCTCGCTTTGATTTAGTTCGGTTTGCTTTTTTTTCAATTCTAAAATCAGCCCAACCGTATATTTCAGGCCATTGTGCTGTTTGGAGATTTCTCTTAGTTTTTTCTGGTCGCTTAAGACGGCTTGATCCGTAAGTTTGATTTCCAAATCGTTGAATTTTTTGATAATATCTTCGTACATAAAAAATTAATTTTCAATTTTCAATTACCAATTTTCAAACAATTGAAAAATTGAAAATTAAAGCATTGTTTAGAAATTGAAAATTATAAATTGAAAATTTAGCATGTTTATTTAATAAAAAACAGTTACCCGGGACATATATTATTATATCACAAAAAAGGATAACTGTTTTTTATAGTTATTTTTTCTCGGTTTTTCTGGCCGCTTTAGCTTTAGTTTTAGTGGCGCGCTTGGCTCGTTTGCTTTTATGGACAGTTTTAGCTTTAGCCGCGACCTTGGCGTGAAATTTTTCCACTCGGCGGGCCGAATCTAAGAGTTTCTGCTTGCCGGTGTAGAAAGGGTGGCAGGCTGAACAAATTTCAACTTTTAATTCAGGCAAAGTTGAGCCGGTTACAAAGCTGTTCCCGCAGGCGCAAGCCATTTGAGCTTTCGGGTAATATTTTGGGTGAATATCTTTTTTCATATAAACACAAATAAATACACGAATTTGAGACGAATTAAACGAATAAATTCGCAGTTGATAATTAAAAAACAATCTTTAAGCGAGATTGTAGTCTCATATTAAGCTAACATATTAAATAAATTTTGGCAAGACCTGCCTGCCGGCAGGCAGGGTTGACAAACCGAAGATAATATTATAATCTGTTTTTATAGCTTGGACAAGCTATTTTTGTTAAATAATTTAATTAATCTCTCATACCCCCGTAAAAATTTTCCTTGTTTCGCATACGCCGGCCGGCGGGCGGAATAATTGGGAGTAGAGGTAAACCGCCGTCGCGGTAAAGGAAAAAATTATGAAATTACCATCAATCGAAGAGATGCTTAAGGCCGGAATGCACTTTGGGCATCGCACCTCAAAATGGCACCCTAAAATGGAGCCTTTTATTTTTGGCTCAAGAAAAGGGGTCCATATCGTTGACTTAAGAAAAACGCAAAAAATGCTGGGCGCGGCCCTGGAATATATAAAAAACCAGGCGGCTGAAGGCAAGGTTATTCTTTTGGTCGGCACTAAAATGCAAGTTAAAAATATTTTGAAAAAAACCGCGGAAGAAGCCGGCGCGCCTTATGTTTCTTCAAAATGGCTCGGCGGATTTTTAACCAACTTTCCCATTATTAGAAATTTAATCAGAAAATTCAAGGATTTGTCGGAAAAAAGAGCCGGCGGAAAACTAGATAAATACACTAAAAAAGAAAGGCTTGATTTTGACCGCCAGATTGCCAAATTGGAAACTAATGTCGGCGGCTTGGTAAGCTTAACTAAAACTCCGGATATTATTTTTATTTGGGATATTAAAAAAGAAAAAACCGCTTTTACCGAAGCTCTAAAGAAAAAAATTCCGGTGGTGGCGGTTTGCGACACCAACGTTAATCCGGATGGCGTTAAATATATTATTCCGGCTAACGACGACGCTTCCAAAGGCATAAAACTGGTTATGAATTTAGTTAAAGAAGCTATTCTAGAGGGCAAGGCCGAAAGCCAAAATAAAGAAAATAAACAATAAATTTAAAATCCTAAATCCGAAATTCTAAATCCTAAACAAATTCAAATATTCCAAATCATAAATTCAAAACGAATGTAATTATAATTTATTTTTGGTCATTTGAAAATTTGAATTTTGATATTGTTTAGAATTTAAATATTAGAATTTAGAGTTTGATAAACATATGGAAAATATAAAAATTTTAAGAGATAAAACCGGGGCCGGCATGGTTGATTGTAAAAAAGCTTTGGATGAAGCCGGAGGCGATATTAATAAGGCCGTGGAAATATTAAGAAAAAAAGGCATTGCCAAAGCGGCAAAAAGAAGCGATCGCGAAGCAGGCGAGGGCATAGTTAAGGTCGCGCTTTCGGGCGACGCTAAAACCGGCTACATTTTTGAAATAAACGCCGAAACCGATTTTGTGGTAATAAGCGAAAAATTTCAAGAGTTTGCCGAAAAGGTTATGCAAGTAATCATGGAAAAACAGCCCAAAGATTTGGATGAGTTAATGTCCTTAAATATCGGCGCCAATACGGTTAAAGAAAATTTGGATAATTTAAGCGGGATTATCGGCGAGAAATTGGATATAAAAAGATATGAAAGGCTGAACACAACCGGCACAATAGCGGTTTATTCGCATTTGGCCGGAAAAATCGGCGTTCTGGCAGCGCTTAATAAAGAAGGCCAAAGCGATATCGCCTATGATATAGCCATGCAGATCGCGGCCGCCAATCCGAAATATATTTATCCGGAAGATGTTTTAGCCGAGGAAATAAATAAAGAAAAAGAAATTTACAAAGCCCAGCTTTTAAAGGAAGGCAAGCCGGAAGAGATGATTGATAAAATCATGCAGGGCAAATTAGCTAAATTCTATTAAGAAATTTGCCTTATAAAGCAAGAGTATATTAAAGACGACAGTAAAAAAGTTGAAGATATTTTAGACGGAGTAAAAGTAGAAAAATTTATCAGGTATAGCCTATAAGTACATATAAACGCTTCGCGGGTAATAGAAAATTTGCTACTGCGGAACTCGCTTATCTGCGATAAGCTCAAACAGTCCTCGCACGCAAATTTACCATTACCCGCTCGCTATAATATATGCGAGCAGTTCAAGTACAATTTTCGCCCTGGGATAAAAGATATAATTTTGATCCGGCTGATTTAACTATTAAGATCGGCGATCAAGTTATCGTTAAAACCGAGCTCGGCGTTGAGCTTGGCAAGGTAGTCGGCTTTCAGGATTTGCCGGACGCGAAAAATAAGGCTAAAGCCGAGGCTGGCGCTGAAGATGGGCTTTCGGCTGATTCGGCAAGTTCACAGCAGGCAGGCTTAGAGCCGGCGGAAATAAAAAAAATTATCAGAAAGGCTTCAAGCGAAGATTTAAAAAAATTGCCGGACGAAAAGCAGAAAAAGAAAGATTTTATTTTTTGCAAAAAAATTATTGAAAAATACCAGCTGCCCATGAAGCTGGTTGATGTGCATTACTCTTTTGACGACGCCAGGATAACTTTTCCTTTTATCGCCGATTCAAGGATTGATTTTAGGGAACTTGTAAAAGATTTAACCAAGCATTTTAGCCGCGGCATAAGGCTCCAGCAAATCGGCATTCGCGATGAAGCCAGATTTACGGGCGATTTCGGCCATTGCGGCCGTTCGTTATGCTGCGCCCGCTTTTTAGGCGACCTTAATTCCATAACTTCGGAAATGGCCGAACTGCAGCAATGCGTGCATCGCGGTTCAGAGCGCATTTCCGGAATTTGCGGCCGCTTGATGTGCTGCTTGGCTTACGAAGAGGACGGCTATAAAAAGTTGGCGGAAAAGTTGCCGTTGATAGACGCCCAAGTTAAAGTCGAAGGCAGAAAAGGCCGGGTTTTAGCGCGCTATATTTTAAAGCAGACGGTAAAAGTATTGCTTGATGAAGGCAATGGTGAAGCCGGGGGAGTAGTTGAAGTGGAAGTTGGTAAAGTTAAAAAGATATAAAAATGGTGTTGTCTGGCTGATATTAATGTGCTATAGTATAAAATATGGAAAAAGAAACATCAAAAAATGAAATTTTAGAAGCCATTAATGAATTTTCAACTAAAGTTGACGAGAGGTTTGATAAAGTTGATGAAAGGTTTGATAAAGTTGACGAGAGGTTTAACAGGTTGGAAGGAAGGGTCGGTAAAATTGAAGCTGGCATGGTGACTAAGGATTATCTTGACGATAAGCTGGCTGATTTGCGCGGCGATTTAGTGGTGTTGATGCGCAAAGAAGATACGAAGATGGTAAAATTGATAGAGATTTTAAAAAGGCGCGCTGTTATTACCGCTGCCGAAGAAAAAGAAATATTATCCATGGAACCGTTTGCCAAGCTTTACGCCTAATTTTAAGTTAATTATGAATTATATATAGTCCGGCTTATAAAAGCCGGATTTTTTGTTTTTTAGATCTGTTTATTTGAAGGGTGTTCTTTATTGAAAAAAAGAAATAAAATTTCCGCTACCCTAACGGCCGCGACCGCCCCTTTGTTAAAGGAGGTATATTTATGATATAATTGTTTTATAATTTTTAAACATAATAATATGAACGTAGCGATAAACGGGTTTGGCCGGATCGGCCGGGCGGCTTTTAAAGCTTTGCTTAATAAAAAAGGTGTTAATGTCGTAGCTATAAATGACTTAACCGACGTTAAGACGCTGGCGCAGTTATTGCAATATGACAGCTGTTATGGAGTTTATGGAAAAAAAGTCGGTTCTGAAGCCGGCAGTTTAATAGTGGACCTGCCTGCCGGACAGGCAGGTAAGAAAAAATACCAAGTGCTGGCGGAAAAAGAGCCGGCTAAATTGCCTTGGAGCAAGCTTAAAGTGGACATAGTTTTAGAATGCACCGGCCGGTTTTTGGATGAAGCCGGAGCCGGAGAGCATCTTAAAGCCGGGGCTAAAAAAGTAATTTTGTCGGCGCCCGCCAAAGGCGAAAATATTAAAAATATTGTTTTATCGGTTAATGAAAAAGATTTGAATAAAAATGACAAAATTATTTCCATGGCCTCTTGCACGACTAACTGCTTAGCGCCGGTGACGAAAATAATTTCGGATAATTTCGGCGTTAAAAAAGCCATCATGTCCACGATTCATTCTTACACTTCCGATCAGAATTTAGTGGACGGGCCGCATAAGGATTTTCGCCGCGCTCGCGCCGCGGCCATGAATATTATACCTACGACCACCGGCGCCGCGCTGGCGGCCGCCAAAACCATTCCGGAGCTGGCCGGAAAATTTGACGGCTTGTCGTTAAGGGTGCCGACTCCGGTCGTCTCGCTTTGCGATACGGTTTTTATTACTGAAAAGCCGGTAACCGCGGAAGCCGTAAATAAGGTTATTAAAAAAGCCGCGGCCGGAAATTATAAGGGTTATTTGGCAGGGTATTTTAATAATTTTTAATTTCCAATTTTTAATTTTTAAATAATGCTTTAATTTTTTAATGTTTAAAAATTTAGATATTAAAAATTATTTATAAAATTAAAAATTTAAAAATTTTGTGAGTGATATTTTATCTAAGATAAAACAGGCTAATTTAGTCGGGCGCGGCGGCGCCGGTTTTCCTACGGCTGAAAAGTGGCTCTCCGTCGATAAAGCTATGTAGAGTAAACCTGCCGGGAAATATTATGTGGTCTGCAACGCGGCCTAAGGCGAACCGGGCATTTTAAAAGACGGCTATATTTTAGAGCATCAAGCGGAAAGAGTAATTGACGGCATAAAAATCGCCCTTGATTTTTTGCGCGCTGAAAAAGCGTATATATTTTTAAATTACGGCTATAATAAAAAGCTTAATAAAAAATTAACCGTTTTATTGAAAAATTCCAAGATTGAAATATTCGTTAAGCCGGTTAATGCCGGCTATATCGGCGGGGAAGAAAGCGCGATTTTAAACGCTATTGAAGGCAAAAGGATTGAGCCAAGATTAAAGCCGCCCTTCCCGACTTCTAAAGGCTTATTCGGCTATCCGACTTTAATAAATAACGTGGAAACTTTTTATAATGTTAGCCTAGTAGCGGCCGGCCAGTATCTTAATAAAAGATTTTATACCATTACCGGCGATTGCCTTAACGAGGGAGTTTATGAATTGCCGGATAATTTAACCATTGAAAAACTGCTTAAGCAAACCGGCAATTATCCCAAGTTTTCTTTTTTTGTCCAAGTCGGCGGCAATGCCTCGGGCGAAGTTTTAAGCAGTTCGCAACTAAAAAGGCAGGTTTCTGGCGCCGGTTCAATCGCCGTTTACAGCTTAGCCAAAAATAATTTCAAGAAGATCATAAAAGGCTGGCTTAATTTTTTCGTTAATGAATCCTGCGGCCAGTGCGCGCCCTGCCGCGAAGGCACTTACCGGCTTAATGAAATTTTTTCCAAAGAAAAAATTGACTGGCCGCTATTTAACGGTTTACTGGATAATTTAAGCGATGCTTCGCTTTGCGCTCTCGGCTGCTCGGTCGCCGTGCCGATAAAAAGTTTTATGAAAAATGTATATCCGCAAATCAACAAATCAGCTGAAAATTTACAAATATAACGCAAATTCGCAAATATGCGCGAATGCCGTGAATGTTATGAAAGAAATAAAAATTAAAATAAACGGCCGAAAAATAGTTTGCGGCCAGGGCAGAACCATCATGCAAGCCGCCAGGGCTAACGGGATTGACATACCCGGCTTATGCGGCCACGCTGATTTTTCGCCTAAAGCCAATTGCCGAATCTGCGTGGTGGAAATCGTTGGCCGAAAAAATTTGGCCACTTCCTGCTCGACTAAAGCCGAAGACGGCATGGAAATCAGAACTGACAGCGAACGGGTGAAACGTTCAAGAAATTTAAACATTGAGCTGATTTTCGCCGAGCATATTGAAAAATGCCCGACTTGCGTTTCGCGGCTGAATTGCAAATTATTGGAATTGGCTGATAAATATAAAATTGAAATAACCAAATTCAGCGATCGTAAAAGCAAAAGGAAAATTTATAGATTCGCCAACGCGGTGGAAATTGACGGCACGCAATGCATTGATTGCCGCAATTGCTTAACGGCATGCAATAGTTTGCAAAAAATAAATTACCTGGAGTTAAGAGGCAAGGGGGTTAATCAGGAAGTCGTGCCGGTTAGCTCGAGCAGCGGCTTGCCGTTTATTTCTAAAAAGGCTGATAAAGTTGACTGTATTTATTGCGGCCAGTGCGCCGTGCATTGCCCGGTAAGCGCGGCCCAGGAGCAAGCTCATTGGCATTTAGTTGAAAAGGTTTTGCGCGATAAAGCTAAAGTTGTCGTCGCCCAATTCGCCCCATCAATCAGAGTAAGCATCGGCGAAGAATTCGGCGCCGAGCATGGTAAAATAATGTCAGGCCAAGTCATAGCGGCTTTAAGGCAATTAGGCTTTAATTATGTTTTTGACGTAAATTTCGGAGCCGATATTACTACTATGGTTGAGGCTGAAGAACTGCTGGAGAGGGTAAAGTCGGGCGGCCGTTTGCCCATGCTTACGTCCTGCTGCCCGGCCTGGGTTAAATATATTGAGTTTTACCGGCCGGATTTAATGCCTAATTTAACTACGGCGCGCAGCCCGCAAATGCACAGCGCCGGCCTGATAAAAACCTACTGGGCGGAAAAAATGAAGCTTAATCAGAAAAATATCGCGGTGGTTTCGGTTATGCCCTGCACGGCCAAGAAATTTGAAGCCGAGCGCGCGGAGTTAAAAGTTAGCGGCCAGCCGCCGGTTGATTACGTCATAACCACCCGCGAATTGGCCTGGCTTATAAAAAAGAATAAAATAGATTTTTGCAAATTAAAATCGTCGGCCGCTGATAATCCTCTGGGAATGTCAAGCGGAGCCGGCGCGATCTACGGCGCTACCGGCGGAGTTATGGAATCGGCCTTAAGGACAGCCGAATATTTATTAACCACCGCCCAAGCTTCGGTTTGCGCGCCTGTTAAAAATAAAAATAAATTGAAAATCTGCAATAGCAGGATAGAATTTAAGGATCTGCGCGGGCAAGACGGCGCTAAAGAAGCTTTAATTGAAATAGCGGGAAAAAAATTAAGAATCGCGGCCGTTAACGGCATCGGCAATATCGAGCCGATTTTAGCCAATTTTAAAAATTACGACTACATAGAAGTTATGGCTTGTCCGGATGGCTGTATCGGCGGCGGCGGCCAGCCCATTCCAACCAATTCATTTATCAGGAAAAAAAGGCTGGAAGCTTTATATAAAATTTACGGCAAAAGCAAGATTAGAA
>JACQYU010000066.1:10717-14585 GCA_016208065.1 Candidatus Falkowiibacteriota bacterium
GTTTTATATACGGGGTATAAAAAAAGAAAATAATTTTTTGTCATTGCGAGAAGGCTTGTAATCAAGTCGACGAAGCAATCTTTGGTTAAGAGCCACGTACGTGAGATTGCTTCGTCGCTTAATCGCTCCTCGCAATGACATGGCTTCTGAGATTTTTGAGTTAAAAAATAATTAAAATTTAGCCCAAACTAATAAATTTATGAAAGAAATAATTGAACAAATACCGGCGAAAAACATTGAAGAAGCGGTGCAATTTTTTCAGGCGGATAATACGGCCGGAGCAATAGAATATTTAAAAGGGCATAAAGAAGATGCCGGTGAGTTTTGCATGCAAGTTTACGAGCAATATCAAGACGGCGACCATACAGGTGTTTATAGGCTGAGCATGCTAATAAAAGAACTATTGTAATAGTTTAAAAATAATTAAAATATTATGGCAACTAAAAAACATTTGGGCACGATTACCATTTTAGTTAAAGACCGCCATGCCAATTCGCCTGATGTTAATAAAGTATTAAGCGAGCAGGGCGGTTTAGTCATGGCGCGCTTGGGAGTTAACGTCCAGCCGTTATGCGCTAATAATTGCTATGGCCTTATTACCGTGGCGGCCGAGGGTACGGCCAAGGAGATTAAAGAGCTCACTAAAAAACTTAATTCGCTTTACGGCATTGTGGCCAAAAGCTTAATTATAACCGAATAAGATAATTGCAAAACAGTTTCGCGGTTATCTCGAAATAATTTTATGATAAAAATAGATTACGAAAAGTGTTGTTTTAAAGACGGCAAATGCTCTACTTGCTCTTGCGGCGGAGCCTGCGACGGCTGCGTTGAAGCTTGCCCGGCCCAGGCGATTACCCGCGATAAGCTGGTTGAAGTTGACCAAGCTAAATGCATAAATTGCGGCATTTGCGTTTCCGCCTGCAAGCACGAAGCGATTTCGCTGGTTTAATGGTTTCATTAAGCAGTAAATTAATTGTTATAGCCGCGGCAGTAAAGTTTTGGCTTAATTCAGTAAATTTTCTACTGCGGAACTCGGCCATCTGCGATGGCCTCAAACAGTCCTCGCACGAAAATTTTCTAAATTAAGCCAAAACTCAAGTAATTAATTATAATATATAATAATTTAATTTTAAAAATATGCCAATTATAATTAAAGAGCAGGTTTTTGAAAAGGTAAATGTTAGGGCTTTAGTTAGCTTTGTCGGGTTGGCCAGCCTAGCTATGTTTTTGCCGTTTTTTATACATCTGCAATGGATTACGGGGCCGATAATCAACGCCATTTTAATTTTAATTTTATTTTTATCAGGCATTCGTAGCGCCATGGTCGCGGCTTTAGTGCCGAGCTTAATGGCTTTGGCCGGCGGGCTATTGCCGGCGATTTTAGCGCCGGCCGTGCCTTTTATAATGATCGGCAACGCGATTTTTGTTTTAACCGTTGATTGGTTTTACAACCAAGTTAAAAATAGCAATAAGGGCTATTGGCTGGGCATTATTTTCGGCGCGGCTTTAAAATTTATATTTTTGTTTTTTAGCGTAAGTTTTATCGCCCGCTTATTGATTAAACAAGAGTTAGCCGTAAAAGTGGCCGAGATGATGAGCTG
This sequence comes from Candidatus Falkowiibacteriota bacterium, assembly GCA_016208065.1. Classification (GTDB taxonomy): domain Bacteria; phylum Patescibacteriota; class Patescibacteriia; order Patescibacteriales; family GWC2-42-12; genus JACPHD01. Next base: position 12,319 of record JACQYU010000066.1, read on the forward strand.
GCCGCAATTCGCTACCGCGGTTATGGGAGGCATGATCGCCTTCGCGATTTTAAAATGGCTAAAGAGATTTTAAATTTTCTAGGCTCGCACAAATAATTAAAAAATTTCTCATTCCAAGCCCTGGGATGATTTTTAATTTATTTTTGACTTTTAGCTTAGTATATTGTATATTTTAGCTATAATTAAGGCGTAAATTGCCTTGAATTTTTATGTGTCTTTATGCAAATTCCTGAATATGTAAAAAACATAGTGGAAAAATTGGAGCAAGCGGGCTTTGAGGCCTTTATCGTAGGCGGCTCTGTGCGTGATTTATTAATGGAGCGCGAGCCTAAGGATTGGGACATAACCACGAACGCCCGGCCGGAGAAAATATTGGAAATATTACCGGACGGCAAATATGAAAATGTTTTTGGCACGGTACTGGTGCCGATAAAATCGGCTGACGGGGAGACCGAGGATGTAATAGAAGTAACGACTTACCGTAGCGAGCAGGGCTACTCGGACCGCCGGCATCCGGACAAAATCACTTTTGAAGATAGTTTGGAAAAAGATTTGTCGCGACGTGATTTTACGGTTAACGCCATGGCCATGAAGTTAAAAGTTAAAAGTGAAAAGTTGAAAGCCGATGAAGAAAAAAATTTTGAGATTATTGATTTGTTCGGCGGCAAAAAAGATTTAAAGAAGAAAATTATTCGCGCCGTTGGCGAGCCGGAGGACAGGTTTAAGGAAGACGCTTTGCGCATGATGCGCGCCGTTAGATTGGCCTGCCAGCTTAATTTTTCCATTGAAGGCAAGACCGAAAGGGCTATTATAAAAATGGCCGGCGGCATTAAGTTTATTTCCGGCGAACGGATTCGCGACGAGCTTATAAAAATAATGGAATCGGATAAAGCCTATGAAGGCGTTATGATGCTTTATGAATTCAAACTGTTGCAATACATTATTCCGGAGCTTGAGCGCGGCGTCGGCGTTAACCAAAACAAGCACCATACTTACACGGTTTTTAAGCATAGCGTTTTATCTTTAAAATATACGCCCAATAAAAAATGGCAGGTTAAATTAGCTTCTTTGCTTCACGACATAGCCAAGCCGCAAACCAAACGGATGATTAAAGGCGATGCCACTTTTTATAACCATGACATAGTTGGCGCTAAAGTGGCGGCTAAAATTTTAGAACGGCTGAAATTTTCCAACGCTGATACGGAAAAAATAGCCAGCTTGATTAAAAATCATATGTTTTATTATAATGTAGGCGAGGTGACGGAAAGCTCGGTTAGGCGCCTGATTCGCAAAGTCGGCGAGGAAAATTTAGCTGACCTGATTGACTTGCGCATCGCCGACCGTTTAGGTTCGGGCGTACCTAAGGCCAAGCCTTATAAATTGCGCCACCTTGAGTATATGATGGAGAAAGTCAGGTATGACGCGGTTTCGGTTAAAATGCTTAAAATCAACGGCGATGATTTAATGAAGCTTTTAAAGATAGAGCCGGGTCCGAAAATCGGCGCGATTTTAGACGTGCTATTATCCGAAGTAATTGAAGACCAGTCATTGAATGAAAAAGCCTATTTGGAAAAACGGAGCTCGGAGTTTGATAAAATGGATTTAAAAGAATTAAGGGAAAAGGCCAAAGAAAAAATAGAAGATAAAAAAATGGAAGACGATGAGGAAATAAAAAAAGAATTTTATGTTAAATAAAATATGAAAAATAATATATTTTTGTTGAAAAATTTATATGTCATATTGTTTATAGCGATTATTGCGGCGATAGTTTTCCATCCTTTTATCTTGGAAAAAAGCCTTATGACGCTAAGCCACGAGGAAGAGGAAAACCTTGAAGTAATCTTGACTATTTCGCTTCTCGGTTTGGGCTATTTAATATATGTTTTATATGAAAGAGAGGCCAGGAAAAAACAAAGCGAAATGATATAATGGAATTATCAAAAAACGGGCTTGGAAAAAAAATTAGACGAAGCCTTTAAGTATATCGGCCAGATTAACGTGCAAATCAGCGAAATCAGATCAATTTTTTCCGATGTAAAAAAATATCCGGAAAATAAAAAGGATTTAAAATATTCCATGGAATTTATGGCCAATAAAATATTAGGCATAATTAACGCTGATTGGGTGGTTCTCCGGATAATCGCTTTGGATAATTTAACTTCGCTGACCGAATATAATTTAGCCAGAACCGAAGGGGCATCCATTAAACAAAGTATTTCCAATAAAGAATTGGTTGACAATAAAAGCCGGGGCGTTACGGTTTTAGC
>JACQYU010000066.1:14656-15465 GCA_016208065.1 Candidatus Falkowiibacteriota bacterium
TAGCGTCTGAACAGAATAATTTATTTATCAAAGCCTATTGCGTTTTATCGGAAATAAAAATCAGCCGGGAACAAAAAATTTTCATTAAAGCCATTTGCAGCCGGTTGGAGCTTTTATATTTAATTTTTTCCTCCAACTATTATAAAAACAGCCGCTTGATTAATGATTCGGAAAAAATTTAATAAATTATGCCAGAATTAAGCATAAAAAATTTGTGTTATATTATTAATGCTAATGGCGAGGCGCTTTTACAATATAAGCGCCGGGGGTTTGGCGCGGGCAAGTGGAATGGTCCGGGAGGAAAAATTGAGCCCGGAGAAACAATAGAGCGGGCGGCCGTCAGAGAGGTTAAGGAAGAAACCGGCTTGTCTGTTAGAAATTTAAAAAAAATGGCGGAGCTGGAGTTTATTTTTATAGATAAAGACGAATGGAATCAAGCGGTTTATGTTTATTTAACCAAAGATTATTCAGGGGAAATTACAGCCAGCGAGGAAGGAGAATTAAAATGGTTTAAGCTTGATGAAATTCCTTATGATAAAATGTGGGTTGACGACCCTTATTGGCTGCCTGATATTTTAGCCGGTAAATTTATGAAGATGAGGTTTTATTGACAGGATGCAGCAAAAGTTTTCGACAAATTATTATCAAAAATCATGGAAGAGAGAATCCAACTTTTATTATAACAAACAATATAGATTTACAAGAAGCAAAAGTTCTTGAAGTTTATGCTAAACGATGGAGAATTGAAAATAAAATTTCAGAAATGGTGTCTTTTTTTAATATCAATGCTTTATCTTCTCCTTTGATGA
>JACQYU010000072.1 GCA_016208065.1 Candidatus Falkowiibacteriota bacterium
ACGCCGACGACAAAAAGGCAAGAAGAGCAATTTGAAAAATTTGCGCTGGCCATGGTGAAAAAGGCGCGCAAAAAGGTGTTCCTTAACAAGGACACGATGCAGATGCTTTTTAAAAACGGCGGCAAGGTCCAGCGAGGTGTGATTGACTTGCTCGTCAGGTACTCGGCTTCTGACGACAGGTTCCCGCTGTTAAATTATTTTGAAATCACAGTGCCCAAGCACTATAATCATGCCACGCAGCTTGCCGATTTTGCCTTACTCTCGAAGGGTATTAATATCCATGAGTCGATCACTGACCAAAATTTCGCCAGCGTAACCCATCAACTTATCCCTGGAAAAAAATACGGGGTAAAAATTTTTGGAATTACGCGAAGGGAAACTTCCGAAGACTGCCTGGCATTTTATGCCAAACAGAGAGTACTACTTGTAGGAGCGCAAGGGCTTTCTCTTGCTTGGCAGCTTAAGAAAAAGGAATTTTTTCCTGACAAGTGGGCGGTTTCTTTCGACAAAAAGGATGCACTCTGGAAAACCACCCTTGGTTATTACAAGGTATCTATGGCGCCGTGCATTGGTCAGTCTTCGAACGGAATATGGAGATTTTTTCTCAGTTGTGTCGAAATTGATTCATACGGCGACCGTTGTCTTATTTGCTTTTTTGACTTAGCCGCTTAGTCGGAAAGCTAATTTTTTAAACTCTTAAAGCCTTTGCTTATTTGCAGAGGCTTTTTTATTTATTTTTTGCCATACTGGATAAGCTTGACAAAAATAATAAGTATGATATAATTTAGATAGTTGTCTAAATATCTAAATCTTTTATATGACTTTAAATATTACTTTGCAAGCCTTAGCCGATCCGACCAGGCGAAAAATTTTGGAAATTTTAAAGAAAAAAGACCTGCCTGCCGGAGAGCTTGGGAAAAATTTTGATATGACCCTGCCCTCTTTATCGCATCACTTAAATGTTTTAAAGCAGGCCGATCTGGTTACGAGCCTTAGGCAAGGCCAAGAAATCATTTATTCTCTTAATTTAAGCGTGTTTGAAGAGTTGGCGGAAAAATTAGTAAAATTTTTTAAACAATAATTTTTAAATTTATGGCTAACCCTATTAAACCAACAATTAAAACCGAATTTATTCCTTTGCTTTTAATTATTTTAGCGCTAGCGTCCGGCGTATTTTTTTATAATAATCTGCCCGAACGGATTGCCACTCATTGGAATTTTGCCGGTGAAATTGACGGCTGGGGTTCGGGAAAAACACAGGCGATTATTTTTCCTTTGCTTATAATCGGCATATATCTTCTGTTTTTGCTAATCCCCTATTTAGATCCAAAGAAAGAACGCTACGAGCAGTTTAATAAAGTCTATCATATTTTTAAAGGCATAATCTTAGCTTTAATGGCTGTTATTTATTTTATTGTCGGCTTAAACGGCCTTGGCTATAATTTGCCCGTGGGCGCTATTATACCCGGACTGATCGGCTTGCTGTTTATTATCTTAGGAAATTACCTTGGTAAAATAAAAATGAATTGGTTTATGGGCATTCGTACGCCCTGGACGCTATCCTCGGAAGAGGTTTGGAATAAAACGCACCGTTTCGGCGGAAAAATGTTTATTTTAGCCGGCTTTTTAATGATAGCGGAAATATTTTTACCTCTTAGCTGGAAATTGCCGGTTTTCATAATAATGATGGCGGTATTATTATTGGGAACGGTTGGTTATTCATATTTTGTTTATTTACAAGAAAAGAAAAAATAAGCACAGTTTGCGGCTGATAAAATCTGTCATTTTTCTCGCTGTGGAACTCGCTACGCTCAAACAGTCCTCGCTTCAAAAAATAACGGATTTTATCAGCCGTTTAATTTAGACAATATGATAAAAATTGAAAGTTTGCAAAATGAAAAAATAAAAAATATTGTTAAGCTGCGCGAATCCGGCCGGGAGCGCGGAAAGCAAGGCTTATTTTTAATAGAGGGTTGGCGTGAAATAAATTTAGCGCTAAAAGGCGGGATTGAAATTGAAAATATTTTTTATTGTAAGACTTATGCCAAGCAAGAGTTGGAAATTGATGAAGAAAAACTGATTGAAGTTTCGGAAAAAGTTTTTGATAAAATAGCTTATCGGGAAAATCCGGACGGATTTTTAGCAACGGCGAAAGTCGGACAAAAAAAATTGGCCGACATAAAATTAAGGCCTAGGCCGTTATTGATAATTCTAGAAGCGGTAGAAAAACCGGGCAATCTAGGCGCGATTTTACGCACAGCCGACGCGGCCGGAGCCGACGCGGTTATAATTAATGATCCTAAAACCGATATTTATAATCCGAACGTTATCCGCGCCAGCCAAGGCGCGGTTTTCACCGTAGCAACGGTTTTAAGCTCAATTGACGAGACAGCTGATTTTTGTAAAAACAACAAAATAAAAATATTCGCTGCCGCGCCGGCGGCAAAAATCGAATATACCCAAGTAAATTACAATCAGGGCTCGGCCATTATTATGGGCGCCGAAGACAAGGGATTAAGCGAAGCCTGGCTTAAAGCGGCTGATGAAAA
>JACQYU010000073.1 GCA_016208065.1 Candidatus Falkowiibacteriota bacterium
AATAAATTTAATAAATATGGAAAAAGATATTATTGAAAGAACTTGGCAAGATAAAATTATCAGCGGATTTAACGAGTCTTATTATAATTTGACCGAGCCGGTTTTGCTTAAGCTGGCGCGGATGCGTTTTGCCGCCGCCTATAGAGAGCCGGATAGCCAGCCGCTTATAACCGTTTATACGCCGACTTATAACCGCGGCGAGTTATTTTTAAAAAGAGCTTTGCCGTCGGTTTTGGCGCAAACTTATAAAAATTTTGAATATATCATCGTCGGCGACCATTGCACCGATAATACGGAAGAGTTGGTTAAAGGCGTTAAAGACCCGAGAATTAGATTTTATAATCTGCCGAGCCGAGGCTACCGTTATCCGCCGACCGCGGAAAACCATTGGTTAGCCGGACCGGTAGTCGCGGCCAACCAAGCCTTAAAAATGATCAAAGGAAAATGGATTGCCCGCCTGGACGACGATGATAGCTGGACGCCTGATCACCTTGAAGAGCTTTTAAAATTCGCCCAAGCCGGCAATTATGAATTTGTTTCCGCCCAATACATTGAAGAAAATTACGGAAAAAAAAGAGTCGTGGACGGCGAATGGGCGCAAGGGCCTTATTTTAATAAAACCAATAAACCGGTGAAAGGCGACAACCCGAAAATTAACGGGCCGTTAACCTGGTTTTACCGCTCTTATCTTAAGTTTTTTAAATATAACATAAATTGCTGGCGCAAAAGCTGGAATCGGGTTAATGACATAGATATTTCAATCCGCATGTTTAAGGCCGGCGTACGCATGGGTTTTTTAGAAAAACCATTGGCTTATTACGAGCCGCGCCCGGGCGAACAGACTATCGGACTGGCCGCTTATAAGCTTTCGGAAAAAGATAAATTAAAGCATTTTGAATTTGAGAAATAATTAAAATTTTGTATTCGTTACGACATGAATATTTTGGTTAAATTTAATATAAAATAGTCAAGAATTTATGGCCGATAAAAAAATATTATGCTATATACCGGCTCGTGGCGGCTCAAAAAGAATCCCTAATAAAAATATCAGGAATTTTTTAGGCAAACCGTTGATTGCTTATACAATTGAGCAGGCGCTTAAATGTAATTTTATTGACCGCGTTATGGTTGATACTGATTCACCGCAAATTGCTAGAATCGCGCGTGAATTTGGCGCGGACGCGCCTTGGCTCAGGCCGAAAGAATTAGCCCAAGATAAGTCAAAAGTTATTGACGCAATTTTATATAATTTAAAGCGTTTTGAGGAAGAAGAAAATTATCAGCCTGATTATCTGATGATTTTACAGACCACTTCGCCTTTGCGCGAAAAAAAAGACATAGAAGATTCTTGGCGTATGATGCAAAAAACTAAAGCCAGCACGATTTTAACGGTTTGTCCGACCCATCCCAGGCTTTATTATTTAGATAAATTGCAAAATATTATTTTAGCTAACGGCTCGGAAAAACAATCAACCAATATTCAGGCCTGGCGGCCCGGCTATGTTTTAAACGGCTGTTTTGTTTATATTATTAAAACTTCGGCGCTAATTAAAGAAAAATCAGTTATTACTAAAAATACTAAAGCTTTAGTCTGCGATAAATGGCGTTCGGTTGATTTGGACGAGCCGGAAGATTGGGCGTTGGCCGAATTATTGTATAAAAATAAAAAGAATTTAGCAAAGCGAATAAAACAATTATATGGCAAAAAATAAATTAAAATTTTTAATAATCGGCTTAGGCTCAATGGGTAAAAGGCGCATCCGCAACTTGAATTTTCATAATCAGCGCTTGATTATTGGCTATGATATCAGGTCCGATAGGCGGCGCGAGGCCAAAGAGAAATACGGCATTGAAATCATGGAAGATTTAAAAAAAATATCCGGAAAAGATTTTGACGCCATAATTATTTCCACGCCGCCGGACAGCCACGGCGATTATATAAGAATGGCGCTTAAACTAAATAAGCATTTTTTCGTTGAGCATCCGACCGGCGATGACGGCTATAAAGAAATTTTAAGAAATAAAAATTCGCGTTTAGTAAAAGCTCCTTCTTGCACTTTACGATTTTATCGGCCGATAAAGATGATAAAACGTATTCTGGATCAGAAAAAAATCGGAAAAGTTTTGGCGTTTCAATACCACATGGGGCAGTATTTGCCGGATTGGCACCCGTATGAAGATTATCGCCAAGTTTATTTTTCGAAAAAAGCCACCGGCGCTTGCCGTGAAATGCTGCCCTTTGAACTGATTTGGCTGAATTGGCTTATGCGATCGGAAGCAAGAGAGGTTTCCGGCTATATTAAAAAAATTTCCGATTTAAAAATGTCCGCCGATGATATAATTTTAGCCAATCTAAAATATAAAAACGGCATAATGGGCAACGTCATTATAGACGTAATTTCGCGAAAACCGTTTAGAACGCTGCGCGTTTTAGGATCAAACGGAGTTTTAGAGTGGGAAAGGTTTGATTCTGCCATTAAGTTATATAGCGCCAAATCAAAAATTACGGAAATCATAAAAGTTCCTAAAGGACATCCGGAAAAAGGCTATGTTAACGAGGAGGAAATGTATCATGATGAAATCGGCGCGTTTTTACGGGCGATTGGCGGTCGAGAAAAATATCCCCATACTTTTATTTATAGCCTTGGGCTTTTAAAAACTTTGTTCGCCTTAGAAGAAAGTAATCGGACGGGCAAAAAAATTTATTTATAGGGTTTATGCGCTCAAAAACAAAATTTTTGTTCAGCAATAAGCCTTGTTATCTAGATAAATATGGCAAAAAAAATTAAAATAGGAAATAAGTTTATAGGCGAAAAAGAACCGGTGTTTATAATCGCCGAGGCCGGCGTTAATCATAACGGCGATTTAAAAACCGCTCTTAAGCTGATTGACGCGGCCGCGGCGGCCGGCGCTGATGCGGTTAAATTTCAGACTTTTAAGGCCGAAGAGGTGGTTGCCGGCGCGGGCGAAATGGCTGAATATCAGAAAAAAAATATTGGTAAAAACGAAAGCCAGCTGGCCATGCTAAAAAAGCTGGAATTGCCGGAAAATTTTTATCCGCCGCTTCTAAAGCGCTGCGATGAGAAAAAAATAATTTTTTTTTTTTTTCCTCACGGCGGTTTTAATTCCGTTGATTTGCTAGAGCGCCTTAAAGTGCCGGCTTTTAAATTCGGTTCCGGTGATTTAACGAATCTGCCCGTCTTGGAATACGCGGCTAAATTTAATAAGCCCATGATTTTAGCTACCGGCATGGCGACTTTGGCCGAAGCGCGAACCGCGATTAAAGCGATTGAAAAAACCGGCAACCGGAAAATTATTTTATTGCATTGCACTACTAATTACCCCTGTCCTTTAAATGAAGTTAATTTACGGGCCATGCTTACGATGAAAAAAAATTTATCGGCCTTGATCGGCTACTCCGACCATACTAATGGAATCCAGGTGCCGATAATGGCCGCAACTTTAGGCGCTTCTATGATAGAAAAACATTTTACTTTAGATAAAAATATGCCCGGACCTGACAATAAGGCCTCGCTTGATCCGGCTGAATTAAAAAAAATGGTAGAAGCTATTAGGCAAATAAATATTATTTTAGGCGCCTCGGTTAAAAAGCCGACGGCAGGCGAGAGACGTTTAACTAAAATCGCGCGCAAGAGCTTAGTCTCGCTTAAAGCCATAGGCAAGGGAGATAAATTAACCATAAAAAATATTGGCATTAAACGGCCGGGAAACGGCTTGGCGCCAAAATATTATTATGAAGTAATCGGCCGAGTCGCTAAAAAAGATATTCCTGCCGACGTTTTAATAAAAAAAAGCCATTATGGAAAAAGATAGAAAGAAAAAAATCGCGGTAATTACCGGCTCTAGAGCTGATTTCGGATTAATAACTCCGGTTTTGTTTGCTATAAAAAAAAGCAAAAAACTTGATTTGCAATTATATATAACCGGCCTGCATTTAATGCCAAGATTCGGCAAGACAGCGAATGAAGTTAAAAGATTATTCCCTAAAGCGGTTGAAATAAGGGCGATATTTAAAAATGATGAAAGGTCGGCCGCGGCTGATTTTTCCGGCATTTTAATAAATAAGCTGGTCGGCGTTTTTAGAAAAAACAGGCCGGATTTTGTCTTAATCTTGGGTGATAGGCCGGAAATTCTTAGCGCGGCCTTGGCTTGCTTATATTTAGGCATACCAATCGGCCATATCCACGGAGGAGAAAAAACCACTACGGTTGACGAATCGGCCCGCCACGCTATTACCAAATTATCGCAGTTGCATTTCCCAGCGACAAAAGAAGCGTCCGAGCGGATTGTTAAAATGGGCGAGGAGAGTTGGCGGATTAAAATTGTCGGCGCGCCGGCTTTGGATACGATTTTACATGAGCCATTGCCAAGCAGGAAAAAACTTTTTAAAAACCTCGGCTTAAATCCCGATAAACCGGTAATTTTATTAATTCAGCATCCGGTGAGCGAAGATTATAAAAATTCCGGAAAGCAAATAGCGGAGACTATTGCCGCGGTTAAAAGTTTTAATCTGCCGGTAATAGCAATTTATCCCAATAGCGACGCCGGCGGAGGGAAGATGATCAGCGAAATAAATAAACAAAGAGGAAATCCTAATTTTCATATTTTTTCCAGCCTGCCTTATAAAGATTTTTTAGCTTTAGAAAGAGAGGCGGCGGCTTGGGTAGGCAATAGCAGCGCGGCGATAATTGAATCGGCTTCCTTTAAGACTCCGGTAGTAAATATCGGCAATCGCCAATCAGGCCGGCCGCAGAATAAAAATATAATAAATGTCGATTATAATAGAGAACAAATTAAATCCGCTGTTAAAAAGTCGCTAACGGATAAAATTTATTTGAATAATTTAAAAAAAATTAAAAATAATTGGGGAGACGGAAAAACCGGGCCTAGAGTCGCGAAGATACTGGAAAATCTTAAAATAAACGCTAAATTATTAAATAAGAGAATTAATTATTAAAAATTTATGCCAACCAGATTTAAAAATTGGCAAGCGCCGAAAATAGCTGAAGGAAAATTGACTAAATGGCATTGGCTGGTGCAGCACAAAAAAAATTTAAAATTAGGCAAGAACACCGATATCGGCGCTTTTACTTATATTAATGCAAAATATGGTGTAGTAATTGAGGACGAGGCGCAAATCGGCTCTCACTGTTCAATTTATTCAGTTTCCACGATTGATAATAAAGAGGGGAAAGTGGCGCTTAAAAAAAATTGTAAAATCGGCTCGCATAGCGTTATTATGCCAGGCGTTACTATCGGTGAAAATTCAGTAATAGGAGCTTTTAGTTTTGTTAATTGCGATATGCCGGCCAATGTAATTGCCTGCGGCGTGCCGGCTAGAATTATTAAGAAATTAAAATAATTAAATATATTATATTGCCAAGAAAGAAATTATAATAGTTCCGCAAACAATAGTAAATTTTCTACTGCGCCTGCCCGCCACGCAAGCCAGCTTGCTGGCGTTGCGGGCAGGGAACTCGCCCCGACATAACGTCGAGGCTCAGACAGTCCTCGCACGAAAATTTGCCAGTGTTTGCGGAGCCAAATAAAATAAAATTATATTGATATGAAATATTATTCTATTGCCAAGCCATATATAACAGAAAAAGATAGAAAAAGCGTTTTAGCGGTTTTGAATACTGACAATTTAAGCTTAGGGCCGAAATGTCGTGAATTTGAAAAAAAATTCGCTAAAAAATTGGGCGTAAAATACGCTTGCGCGGTTTCTAGCGGCACGGCCGGCCTGCATCTGGCCTTGCTCGCTTGCGGCATTAAAGAAGGCGACGAAGTTATTACCTCGCCTTTTTCTTTCGTGGCTTCGGCTAATGCGATTTTATATGTCGGCGCCAAACCGGTATTCGTTGATATTGATCCATTAATTTATAACATGGACGTTGCGAAAATTGAAGAAAAAATTACCGGTAAAACCAAAGCGATTTTAGTAGTTCATATTTTCGGCCAGCCTTGCGAGATGGAGCCGATTATGAAAATAGCCAAAAAATATAAATTGCGAATTATTGAAGATGCTTGCGAATCAATCGGCGCAACCCATAAAGGCAAACTGGCTGGAACTTTCGGATCTGCCGGAGTATTCGCTTTTTATCCCAATAAGCAGATGACTACGGGTGAAGGCGGCATGATTATTACCAACAGCAAAAAGAGCTGCGCTTTAGGTATCAGCCAGCTAGCTAAACTTGATTTTATGATTAAGGAGCGAAGAAAAATCGCCGGCTGGTATAATAAAATTTTAAAATCAGATAGCAGCATAATCCAAACGCCGGCCACGGCCGCCAACAACACACACACTTGGTTTGTTTATGTTATTAAAATAAAGAATAAAAAAATTAATCGCGACCGATTAATAAAAAATTTAAAAAAATTAGGTATTAGCGCTAAGCCGTACCTGCCGTCAATTCATTTGTTTGATTTTTATAGAAAGCAGTTTGGTTATAAATTGGGTGATTTTCCTATTTCCGAAGAAATGAGCGCCTTTAGCCTGGCTTTGCCGATTTATCTTGGCTTGACGGAAAGTGATTGTTTTTATATAATTAAGAGATTAAAAAAAAGCTATGATTAGCAAAAAATTGTCTTAGAACTATGGATAAGATGCAAAGCAAAAAGCGAGTATTTTTAATAAACTGGGATAACCAAAGGCCGGCCGTTGTTAAGGTTGCGGAAGATTTGCAGAACCTAGGCTATGAAATACTTTACTGGGTAGCGCCTTATAAAGATGAAATAGGCAATAATAAGCTTAAATTTCCGCAAACTCAATTTCATTGGCACGATGACGCGATTAAGCTCGTGCCGCCCACGGAAATCGATGAAGCGGAATTTCCGCCATTAGGCGAGGAGTTAATAGAAAATTTATATGAGATAGAATCAACTTTGGCCGCCATGAAGAAGTTTTATATTTTATCAAAATCAGTATTGGCTAAAAAGCATTTGTTTCATAGGCTGATTCAATATTGGCATGGCATTATAAAAAAATTCAAGCCGGATATCATATTTTTTGTAATTTATCCCCATTCGGTTTTTGACTATACGATTTATTCCTTGGCTAAATTTTTAAAAATTAAAACCATCATGTTTGAATATACCGGCATTACTGATAGATATTTATTAATTTCCGATTTTAAAGAGGGTAGTTTGGCTTTACGTGACGAGTATCATAAAAATCAAAATCAACAGTATAAAATTGAAGATTTAAGCGTTGATTTACAATCTTATTATCGCTGGCACTTAGATTATATTGCCGGAGAAATTCAGCCGGAATTAAAGCAAGTTTTAAAAAGCGCGTCCGGCATTAATAAATTGTTTTTAAAATCAAAGGTTGTTATAAAAAGTTTTTTTGATCTGTCATTTTTTAAAAAATTTGCCGGCTATATTGCCAAAGAGATCGGCTCTAATATGAAAAAGGAATACGAGAGACTGCAAACTACTCCCGATTTTAATAAAAAATATATTTATTTGCCGCTTAATTTTCAGCCGGAATGCCCTTCTAGCCCCTTGGGCGGGGTGTTTGTTGATAAGATTTTAATGATAAAAACACTGTCATATTGTTTGCCCGAGAATTGGTTGATTTATGTTAAAGAACATCCGATACAGTGGGCCATAAGCAGTTTAGCTTATTTTGATTTTAGATATAAAGGGTATTACGAGGAAATTTTTAAAATTAAGAATGTTAGAATAATGCCTATCGGGACTAATAGCCATAAATTAATCGTTAATTCCCAAGCGGTCGCTACGGTTAGCGGCACGGCCGGCATGGAAGCTCTTTGGCGGTTAAAGCCGGTTTTGCTTTTC
>JACQYU010000062.1 GCA_016208065.1 Candidatus Falkowiibacteriota bacterium
GATTTGCAAAGCGATAGCCGTCCCGCCGACCAGGCCGAAATCTTTAATAAATTTCCCAACCAACGGCAATAATTTAGCTTGTTCTTCGGTTAATATTTCTTTATGCATACTTATTGAAGTAAAGAGTAAAAAAATGTTTTGTACTATCGGCATAATTTTGCCGGCCCATTTCAGACGGTTTTGATTTTCGGCGGAAAATTTCGGCTGTCTTTTTTACGCCTAAAATTTTTATCATCTTCTGTACGTCATCCCAATCGCCGTAATTTAAAACATGCTCCACGATAGATTCTTCGGAGAGCTTATCCAAATTTTTCACATACCAAATTAAATGCGGCCTGGTTTTTATAAATTGGTGGATAGTCATGCTTGAATTATAGCATAAATTCACGCTTAAAACAAGCGGCTACCAATGAAAACCCCCAGCTAAAACGCTGGGGGTTTCTTTTTGCTGGCTACGCCAGCTAAATCAGTTTGAGTTGCTCCAAATTTACTTGATGATGGTCTTGGTTTTTGACGTATTGCCTGACCGCGTGCTCATCAATGCCAACCGTTGAAACATAATAAGGCAATGGAGTACTTTGGCGGGATTGAGATATGCAGATGAATATGCTCATCGCCGATGTGCCAGGCGTAAATTACCAAATCCTTCCATCTGGCGATCTGCTTGAACATTCTCTTGAGCTCTGATTTAATATAATTGTCGGCGAGCACCTTGCCGCGGAAACGCGGCGTCCACACAATGTGATAACTGCAGTGGTAGGTGCAATGTTCCAGTTGATAGAGCAGCGTTTTTCTTGCCACAATAAAATCACCTCCTTTCTACGTGGGGTGATTTTATTATATAACAATAGCTACGCTTTTAAACGCACTCGCCAGCGCTTTTAAACGCACTCGCCAGCTGGCGCTGGCGGTTTATCTGATTAATGAAAACCCCGCCCCCGAAGTGCGGGGCGGGGCTGAATTCTCGTCTGAAAAGTTTTCTGCCTTAAGGCAGAAAACTAACAATGAGTTCGTTGCGTTAATCAATGCTCCCGGGGTCGGATTCGAACCGACGACCAACTCGTTAACAGCGAGCTGCGCTACCGCTGCGCTACCCGGGAATAATTATAATATTTTAACAGTAAACTAAAATGGCAAATTTATTAAAGAATCAGCTTTCCGAGTTCGTCCTCCAAAGCATTAGCGCGGGAGGGCTGCCCGGTAATGTAAAATTATCGCATTTAAACTAAAACCTGCCCAAAAGCAATAAGGCAGTTATGCTAGTATTATATAATATTCTTGAAATTAGTCAATATTGGCTAATAATTAAGCATTATTGACTTCCAGGAAATTTTTTGCTAATTTTAGTCTAAGATATAACTATATTGATCATTAAAAATCTAGGTTAGATTTTCTTTTTTTGTATTCAAGACATATTTAAACTAAACCATTAATATAATAGGAGAATAGGTCATGAAAGAAAAAAAGGAAGAAAGAAAAAAAACAAACAAAAAAAGGATTAAATGGATTGAAGATGTAAAAGAGCAAGAAATTGAGGTGGCCGGCTTAACGGCAAAACAAGCCTATGTCGCCAAACTTTTTTGGCTGATGAAAATGAGCTCTTCGGAAATAGCCAAAGAAACAAACGTTAAACAACCCTCAATTATCACTCCTTTAAAAGTCGCGCAGGAAAAAATCATAAAAATTAGAAAGGGCGAATCCGGGACAAATGCCAAACCGCCAGTTAACACTCCCGCCGCGAAAACCACGTCAAAAAATCCAAAAATCAGAACCTCTAAAAAACAATCCCCCTCCCCTGCCTCTTCATCCACAGCCGCGGCAGAAACGAAAAACCTAAAGATCGCGCTAAATTTTTTTCGCAAAACCGCCAAAATATTGAAAAAGGCTTTTGCTGAAATCGGCGCTTTGGCTAAACAAAAAGAAAAATCAATTAAAGACAACTGTGTCGCTGAAGAGGCTGACGAAATCGACGCTAGCCAGCCTCAGGAAATAACCAAACCCCCGCCGAGAAAAAAGCTGGAAAAAATTGCCAAGCCGGAAACGCCGCCTAAACCGGAAGTTGAGATTCTTATTGCGTCAGATGAAGCTGAAGTTGAAATTTTTCAGCCTGAAGAAAGTGGCGAAGAAGATTCTGATTTGGCTGACGCTGGCGAAGATATTGAACCGCCTGACAACGAACTAAAAGAGCTGGAAAAAGAAAACATTGATAAGGCGGCCTTATCTTTACTGCCCGACGAAAAAACCGCGGCTGAAGAAAAATATTTTAGTAAAAAAGATATTCTTTTAAATCTTTATCTTAAAGAGGCGAAAAAATATCCGCTCTTATCCAGAGAAGAAGAGTTAGCCGCGGCCAACGAAATCGGCAGAGCGAGATTAATAAAACACAACCTATTTTTAGTGTTTTATCTTGCCAAAAACTTTCAAGGCAGAGGCTTGGATCTTTTGGATTTAATCCAGGAAGGCAATATCGGCCTGCTTATTGCCGCGAAAAAATTTAAGCCTGAACTGGGCTTTAAATTTTCCACTTACGCTTTTTGGTGGATACGGCAGGCGGTTGCAAGAGCTTTATCCGATCAGTCGCGGACAATTCGCATTCCGGTGCACATGCTAGAAAAGTTAAACAAACTCAACAGAACAGAAAAATATATTGAAACGCTGGGACGCGAACCAAACGACAATGAAATCGCCGATAACATAAAGCTGGAGCCGGAAAAAATAAAATGGCTTAAAGAAGTACAAAGCCAAAAAACGGTTTCTCTATCCGCTCCAATGAACACTCACAGCCATAAAAGCGAGGAAGGCGATGAGCTGGAAGCTTTAATGGACGACCAAAAAAATAAATCGCCTGAAGAAAAAACTGTTGAAAAGGATTTCATAAAAATCTGGACTCTCGTCGGCAAAATACTGCACTGCGACGGTAATGGCAGAATTTTTAAAATCATCTCCAGGCGAGATCGGGGAGAAAGCCTGGAAGAAATCCTTAAAAATCTGGGCATAGAACAATTAACTATGCCGGAAAAACGTTTTTACATTGTCGCCAGGCGCGGCGACGAACATACCTTGCAAGAAACAGCCAGTGAGTTTGGAATTTCAAGAGAAAGGGTAAGGCAAATAGAGGCCTACGCCCTAGGAAGGCTTCGGCATCCAAAATGGACCGAAGAATTTAAAAAATTTTTATGAGCCCGCGTTATTTATCAAAAACAATAAGCGGGCTTTTTCTTTTAGGAAAAAATTGACAAAATGCTTAATTTATTATATTTTATAGCCAACAACACGACCTTTTAAAAATAATAGCATTAAAACAGACATATCCAACAACCATAGAGGAGGAACGGTTATGGAAAACTTTATGCCTAAAGGACCGAGCGAGATTAAACTCGGCCGAGACTGGAGCGTAGTTAGAATAACCGCGATATACAATGACGAAAAAATACCTTTTGCGGTTATCGGCGGCGAGGTTAAAAAATTACCCACTCGCCAAATTATCCCTAACAGCCGTTTTGGGCTTATGAACAGACAGGTGAAAAAAATTTTTAACGAGTATAAAGAAAAGGCGGAGCTGGCGCGCCAACTAAAAAAGCCTAACTGGGCTTTTGACTTGGAAAAATACGGGGTTGTTATAATGAAAGATGGTCGCTTAAGCATCTCGCGCTGGCTAACTAAAAAAGATAACACCCGCGAGCTTATCTGGCAAACGCTTCAGAATATTAAAAGCGCCATCCGTCAGCAGGACCACATCATCGATGAATATCTTAATAAAAAAAACGATCTAAAAAACGATCAAGAAATCCCGCCAAAATTTTCAGAATTGCTTAAGCGGCTATCGGTTATTAAGCCTTACATTGAAATGCGGCGCGAACTTTTGGTTTACGCGCAAAAACAGATGGAGACGTCAATCCGCCGGACCATAAAAGGGCTTGAACTTCTTTTACGGGCGAAAGGAACCGACCAGGAAAAATGCCATGGCATGCCGGAAAAACTTAAACGACTGGCCTTTTTCCTAAATAACAGCTGGCCTAGCCCATATCGGGAAAAGATAGATCAAATACTGCCACTAATAAAAGAGGCAAAAAAATCCGCAGCCAACCTAAGATGGGATCGGACTAAACCACTTCTTTTGAGTGCTAAAAATGTATTGTCTTCAACTGTTGAAATTTACTGCAGGCAAAGACTGCCAATTAGCATATCGGAAATTTATCCGATTAAAATTCTGGCTGAAGTGGATAGATATGGTTTGGCCGATGAAATTATAGTTCTTGCCAAAAAACATTTGCCTGAACCATATTACGTTAAAAGCCATGGCCTATTTAGACTGAATGCCCTGCTGGCTATTTCTCGGCTGGTGATTACGGGAAAATTTATTAACCAGGAGGAAATCTTAAAACTATGCGTATAAAAAATCATCAACCAAAAAACCGCTTCAATTAATTGGAGCGGATTTTTTTATTCGTAATTCGTAATTGCCAATTATTAATTGGCTTAGTAGTCCCTTAATTTTTTAATGCCTGAGTGCTTCTGGATGCGCTCTAAAGCTTTAGCTTCAATCTGCCTGATGCGCTCGCGCGTTACATCAAACTCGCGCCCGACTTCTTCTAGAGTATGGGCTACGCCGTCAACCAAGCCAAAGCGCATTTCCAGTATTTTCTGCTCCCGCGGCGTTAATTCAACAATAACTTCTTTTACGTAATCTTTTAATAATTGCAAAGCGGCGGCCCGCTCCGGCGTTACATTTTTAACATCTTCAATAAAATCTTCCAAGGTTGAATCCTCGTCATCGTCGCCGATGGAAGTTTCGAGCGATATCGTGTCTTGGGATATTTTTATAACATGCCGGACCTTATCAATATCTTCACCCATCTCGGCCGCGATTTCTTCGGGCAGAGGTTCGCGCCCGAGATCCTGAATTAATTGCCTTTGCACTTGCTGGAATTTATTAATGGTTTCAACCATATGCACCGGAATGCGAATAGTCCTGGATTGGTCGGCCAAAGCCCGCGTAATCGCCTGCCGTATCCACCAAGTGGCATAAGTGGAAAATTTATAGCCTTTGCGGTATTCAAATTTTTCTACGGCGCGAAATAAGCCGATATTACCTTCCTGGATTAAATCCAAAAGGCTCAAGCCTTTAGAGCCGGTAAATTTTTTAGCGATAGAAACGACCAGGCGCAAATTAGCTTCAATGATTTTTTTCTCGGCCTCTTTATCGCCTTTTTCTTTCCGTTTGGCCAATTCAATTTCCTCTTCCCCGGAGAGTAGCGGTACCTTGCCGATTTCGCGCAAATACATTTGGATGGAATCGGCGCTTAATTCGGAAATATCAAATTTTTTCTTTTCGCTAAAGCCGATAATTTGCCCTGATTTATTTTTTATATCATCGCCCGCGCCTAAAAATCCGCCGGTATCCTCAATTATCTGGATTCCGTTTTTCTGCAAAGCCTCTAAGGTTAATTCATAATCATAAATGTATTCTTCGATTTCGGGGAAAACGTAGAGCAATTCCGTTTCCGTAAGAAAACCGCGCGAACGGCCTTTAATAATTAAATTATTAATCTGCTCTTCGGTCGGTTTTATTATAATATGCTCTTCTTCTTGCTTTGGCTTTTTAA
>JACQYU010000063.1 GCA_016208065.1 Candidatus Falkowiibacteriota bacterium
AAAGAAGAGAGATGCCATCCCATCCAACTCCATCACAACTCCATCACAACTCACAACCAAGCCCTTCTCTCTCCATTTCGGAATAACCGTTAAGCCCTCTTCCTTAATAGCCTCTAAGGCGTTTTTTCTTAATGGTATTATTTTGTCGTCCATTTTAAGAAACCAGGTTTTCATAATCACGCTTTCAACGTTATGCCCTCGTTTGCAGGAAAAAACGGAATCAAGATATGAATCGTCAATTTTTTCGATAAACCCGCGTGCTTCTAAAAATAAAACTTCTTTAACGCGCGCTTCGGCCGGTTTTATTCCCGGATACCTTAGAAGCATCTTTCCTTCCCAATCCAAAAGATTTTGAGAAGGGATGGAGTTGCGCAGCGTATATTCGTAATCATATTTTTTATAGGAAGGAAAAAATGGAGAAAGAAACTGGTCAGAATTTTCCGGATCAAGCTTTCTTTTGCTGGCAATAATTTCTACCGGCTTGCCCGTTATAGGATTCAATAAAATCTTGCCGATATGATGGGCATACTGCTTGTCCGCGGGATGAATTAATACATGAGTAGCAGTAAAGAGGAACTCCGGCCGAGTAGTTGCTAAAGACAGATACTCGTCGCTATTTTGAAACGCGAATTTAATAAAATAAAGAGGCGTTCTCTCTTTATTCTCTTTAAGCTCAATGTCCGCTAAAATCGTGGCGCATAAAGGACAGTAATTAGCCATGTAAGATCGGCGATAAATAAGGTTATCAGCCACCATTTTTTTAAATGTTTTGTCAGTTGCTTCCAAAGAATTATTATCCATTGTATAGCGGAATCGAGACCAGCCAACGCTCGCCCCCAAAGCTCTTATCTGACTTTTTATTGTTTCATTATTGCACTCAACAAAAATTTTTATGGCATCAAAAAATTCTTTACTGCTATAATCTAATCTGCCTAGGCCGGATTTTTCTAATTCCCTTTCAAATGTAACTTGCGTTTCATAGCCGCCATGATCAGTAGAAGGAATCCATAAGGTGGGATCGCCCTTGGCTCTATGATATCTGGCTAAAATATCCTGGATAGCAATCATCAGCGCGTTGCCAATATGCATCTCGCCGCTGGCGTTTGGCGGCACAAGAAAAATAGAAAACGGTTTTCTCGCGCGGTCAATTTTAGGAATAAAATAATTATCCCTTTCCCACATGAGATTTATCCGATGTTCTGCTTTTTGGTGATTATAATATTTTTCCATATTATTTTAAAATTTTTTTATAAACCTCTAGCGTCTCGGCCGCGCAGTTGTTCCAGCTGTACTTTTTCGCTTGTTCATATCCCCTGCTTCTTAAATCTTCGCGTAATTTTTCATCGGCTAACGCGCGCTCGATTTTATTTTTCATATCAGTTTCATCGTCCGGATTAAAATAAGCCGCGGCTTGGCCGAGTATTTCCGGCAGGCAGGTTTTATTTGAGCTTACGACCGCTAAGCCGTGCGCCATAGCTTCTAGGGGCGGTAAGCCAAAGCCTTCATAAAACGAGGGGAAAACATAAAGCCTTGCTTTAGCATACAGCGTTTTTAATTCACTATCAGGAACGTAGCCCGGAAAAATAATCTTATCGGAAAAATCTTTAGCGTACTTTTTAAGCCGGCTGTAAAAATAATCTTCCTTGCCCACTAAAATTAATTTTAAATCAGGCGAATTTTTATTTATTTCGGAAAACACTCTTATTAGGCCTTCTAAATTTTTATGCGGGTAAGCGTTGCCGACGTAAAGGAAATAGGGTTGGCTGATCAAAGAATTTAACCCCCCCTCGCCCCCCTTTAAAAGGGGGGTTGGAGGGTTAGCCGGCGTTAATTCAGCCACGCCCTCGTAAGTTACGATTATTTTATCCTGATTGATTTTAAATTGCTTAATTAAATCGTTTTTTGTAAATTGGGACCCGGCTAAAATTCTCCGCGAGAGCTTTACGGCCGAAGAAATCACGATTTTATAAAAAAAGTTTTTTATTTTATAGGCTAACGGCCCTAAAGTGGTGGCGCGCGAAGTGGGAAATTTTATTAAAATAAGATCATGAACGGTAACGATAAACTTAACCGGGCAAAAAATCGGCACATTAAAATGCGGGAAGTGCATTAAATCAAGCCTCTCGCGCAAAATATAAAACGGAAAAATAATCTGCTCGCTTAAGCCGTACCATCTTATATTGGCCAGCGCTTTTTTAACCCTGATTCCATCGCACTTAAAATCATTAAAATTTTCCTTACGCAGAAAAACGACATACTCGTTTTCTTGATCAAACTTGATTATATTGTCAACGATTTCCTGCGTATATCTGCCTAGGCCTTTGCCGATTGGTCCGTAAAAGCGGGCGTCAATGCCGATCCGTTTAGTTTTAGCCCCCTTTAACAAAGGGGGTAAGGGGGATTTAAAATATTTTTTAATGCTCATATTTTATTTATTAGGCTGTGGCGGCGTTGTTGTCGCCTGCTCCCGCGATAATAATCTGTATAAAGTAAAATCCTTGGTGATTTGCTCAACCGGCGTAATCCGCAACCCAAATTCCGGCAGTTTTTTATCATTTAAATAATTAACGTCTTTTTCCGGAAAAGTAAAATTATAATAATAAACCGGCAAATATTTAACTAAAGCCGCGTATTCTTTAGTCATATTCGGGTCATTAAACAAGCCGACAATAACTTTTCTGGCCGGAAATAAAAGCTTGTCATGATATTGGGTGACTATAACCGCCCTGGATTCGGTTAAATTTAATATTTGTTCGTATTCGGCGCGGACCGTTAATTGCTTTCGGGCCGATCTTATCAAGCCTTCTTCCGAGCCGATTAAAACAAATCTAAGGGAAATAAAAAATATCAATAAAACCATTAAAACGCGCAGGCCGTAAATTAAGGCTTTTTTCTTGAAAATATTGGACAACTTAACTAAAAAAATAACGGCCAAAGGAATAGCGCCCAAATAAATCGGCAGCCAATAGCGGGTATAGGAATTGCCGATAGTCCGGCTTTTCGGATCCGGATTGTCATGAAAATCCCAACTGCCGTAATAAGAAATTAAAATCGCGGCGGCAACGAATAAAGCCGATAAAAACACATAATGTTTTTTCCGCCACTTTTTTATTTTTGAAGCGAGCAGCAAAAAGCCGAAGAAAGCCGGCCAAAAAATCCAATAAAACATTTTGGCGAAATAGAAATAAATCATCTTAAAGCTTTTAACCGGCTGCCAGCCGAAATGAAAAAAATTATTTTTTATTTCTATCAGGCCGTTTTTAATCGCCGCTGAATTTACGGCGCCGGCTTTAAAAATTTCCGAGCCCGCGCCGGCAATATTTAAAATAGACTGGTTCATTTCATTATAGCCGCCGCGCCAATATGATTGGTATAATATTTTATTCCAATACATGGCCGGCGTAATAGCGAATAACAGGCAAGCTATAAAAATTATAAGCTTGATAAAACCGAACTTTTTAATGTTAAACAGCCAGATTAAAAGCCAAACCGGAATCAGCCAGATTAATTCCGAAGTCCGCGTTATTATAGTTAGGCCTAAAAAAGCGCCGCTTAAACCGGCCGCTAGATTCGGTAAAATATCAACGGCCGCGGCCTTAACTTTATTTTCATCTATCGCCTGCTTTTTCTTTTTTACGGATATTACGGCGAAATAAAGGCTTATTACTAAAAAAACCGTAAACGGCACGTTATGGAACATACTGCGGGCGCTATAATAAACGAACGGCGGGAAAACGGCTAAAACGAGCGCGGAAATTAAGGCATTGCGCTTGCCGAAAATTTCTTTAATTAATAAATAATAAAAAATAATGCCTAAAGCGGCGAGCAAAGGAGTTAAAAAAGGCAGAATTTTATAAGTGGTTAGGCCGGCGATTTTGCCGTAAATTAAAATAATGCCTAAAAAGCTTACCGGCTTAAGCCAGCCGAAATCGCTTCTAACGCTGCGCGGATGCATAATATCATGGGAGATTAAATTATATTTTTCAAAAAACATCAGCCGGCCTTCCTGGGCGTAAAATTTTGTAAAATTATAATTAGCCGATTCGTCGGGCGAAAGCCATTTAATAAAATCTTCCGATTGCGTTAAATAATTAAAGCTAGCCGCGGCAATAAAAAAAACCAAAGCCATGAGCGTTATTAAGAATACGCGCCAATATTTTATTATTAAATTTTTTGTTTTTACAATCATAAATCAAAAAAATCTAGCTAATAAAATCCCAATGCCCAAATTCCAATGACCAATAAAATTTTAAGCCCCAAGCCATAATTTATTTTTTATGATTTAATTCATTGGGGTTTGTTTGGTCATTGGTCATTGGGATTTATAATTTATTATCAAAACAGTTATTAATTAATAATTTAACTTTGCATCATTATCTTACATTTTGATTTTTTAATTTTTAATTTCTACATTTCATACAAATAAACCGGCAAATCTTTTTTACTCGGCCTGTCTGTTGTTTTCGGCTGCCAATCAGGCAGCTTAAAAGCGTAAGAAATGATTTTTGCTCCCGGCTTTAATTCTTGCTTAAGCTTTAAGCAGAATTTTTCATTCAGAGCATGCGGTATGCTAAAAAAATAAACCGCGTCGGCCAAAGCTAAATTTTCTTTATATAAATTTTTAAGCTTAAATTCAATCTTGGCCCGCCCGCTTAAAGCCTGCCTTAACTTGCAAATTAAATAAAAAGGCAAGGAAATTTCCAATCCGATAGCTTTAACTTTATAATTTTTAGCCGCGTAGAGCGCGACCTTGCCGTCGCCGCAGCCTAAATCATAAAAAATTTCCCCGGGCTTTAAATCGGCTAGTTTAAAAATTCTTTTTAAATCGCGGCTCCGGCTCGGCACCCAAGGAGCAAAGGATAAGGCTGAAAAAATTATGCTAAAACCGCAAACGATAATGAATAATAAAAAGGCCAGGCTTAAAATATAAAAGCTAGTGGAAATAATCATAAAGTATGGTAAAATAATAGTGCGATGAACAATAAACTGTTAAATATCATTAATTCGTTTTTAACATTAATTTGCCTTATTGCCATTTTCGGCGGCCTGGTTTATCGTTTTTATTCGCTTAATAAAGCGGGCGTAATAATTAGCTTAATTTTAGCGGTTATTTCTTTTGTTATTATACAATATTTCCGCTTTTTAGCAAGCATACGGCTATGACCCGTTCATCCACAGGGCTACGGAAAATTTAATTGATCAAACCGGCGCGGTTAACCCTAAGCCGTTTTATTACTTAGGGCAATACGCCTTAGTCGTGATTCTCCATAAAATAACCGTTGCTCCGATAGTTTGGCTGGATAAACTTCTTTTACCGCTAATGGCCGCTTTATTTCTGCCTTTAGCTCTTTGGCGCGCTTTAAAAGCTTGGTTTGATTCAGCCAGCCTTAATTTAATATTAATTTTGGCAATGCTTGCCTTAAGTTTCCCCTTTTTAATCGTTACCACGCCGCAGAACCTGGCTTATTTTTTCTTGATTCTGGCGATTTTATCAGGATTAACCTGCAAAAATTCCCGCGACTTTTTAGCAACATTAATCCTGTCAACGGCCGCGGCCGTTACTCATCCGATCGCCGGCATACCGGCTTTAATATTTTGCGCCTTCTTAGCGCTTTACCATAGCGACAATAAAATAAAAAAATATATTTATCCTTTTTTAATTATAATTACCATTGTTATTCTGCCGGCATTGTTTTATTTTTTAAATAAAAACCTAACCGCGGCCGCCATAAGCGCCAGCCCGGCCCAAAACGCGAACCAATTTGGCTTAAGCGTTCCGGGCCAAGAAAATTTTATTTTAAATTTCGCCTATCTTTACGGCTTTAATTTAAAATTTATTCTCGCTATCTTGGCTTTAAGTGGAATTTTTATCGCTTACAAGCATAAAAACCAATGCAAAATTTTATGGCTTTATTTCGCCTTGTCCATTGCTTTTTTCGCTTCATATTTAATTACGGCTAAACTACCGTTTGCCTTTTTAATAAACTACGAGCGGGATGACTATCCGGCAAGAATATTACTTGTAGCCTGCTTGTTTCTTCTGCCTTTTTTCATCCTCTCGCTTTACGCTTTGATTGAAAAAATATCAAAACAAAATATTTTCATTATTTTAAGCTCGGCCGGATTTTTATCCCTATTAATAAGCGCCGCTTTATATATAACTTATCCGCGCTACGATAATTATTTTAATTCCCGCGGCTACTCGGTTTCCTCGTCGGACATTAAAGCGGTTGATTGGATAGATGAAAATTCTAAAAATGATTATATCGTTTTAGCCAACCAGCAGGTAAGCGCCGCGGCACTAAGCCGCCACGGCTTTAAAAAATATTACGACAGCGGACAAAATCAAATTTTTTATTATCCCATACCGACGAGTTCCCCGCTTTACGGGTATTATCTGGATATGGTATATAAAAAACCCGACCGCGAAACAATAACGGCGGCCATGGCTTTAGCCGGCGTTAATGAAGGTTATTTTGTTTTAAATAAATATTGGTGGGCATTCCCTAAAATCTTGGATGAAGCAAAATTCCGCGCCTCAAGCTGGCAAGCCATAGACGAGGGGAAAGTTTATGTATTTAAATATGA
>JACQYU010000064.1 GCA_016208065.1 Candidatus Falkowiibacteriota bacterium
GCTGGCTAATAAAGAATTCGTTGATAAAGCGCCGGTGGCGATAGTGAAAAAAGAAAAAGATAAACTTAAAGAGTGGAAAGAGGAATTAAAAAGCTTAAAAAGCGGATAAAATTTATAATTTAATATTGCGCATTAATGATGAAACGGCATTTATGAGATTGTTTCATTTCGCTGGCGCGGGGCTCGCAATGACAATAAAATGGGAATAGAAAATTTTGATCTTAAACCGGCTAAAAGAGAAGATGAAAAAAAGAAAATGGCCTAAGCCGCCGGGAATTTTTAAAAGGCGCGGTTAAACTGGCCGGCATGGCCGTTGCCGGCTCCTCCTTAATAAAGGCGGTGGAGCTTATCGCCAATAAATTTGAGAATAAAGACGAGGGCGCGGAGGAAGAAACCAAGGATAAGCCGACCGAGGAACAGGAAAAAATTGAAATCGAGGACAATGTGTCTTCAAAAGAAATTTTAAATTTTAACAATGAAGGGCCGATACAATTTAATTTAAAAACCACAGAGGCTATAAAAAATAATTGGAAAGAAAAATATTGCCATGACCCTAAACTAAAAGAAAGTTTTGCCAGGGCTTACCGGGAGATGGGCCATTGGCGGCCTTATTTGGAAAAGATATTTATGGAAAAAGGCATGCCTAAAGAATTAATTTTTTTAGCCATTCCTGAATCGCACTGGCAGCCGCAGGCCGTGTCTAAGGCCGGCGCGGCCGGTCCGTACCAATTCATGCCAAAAACCGCCAAGATGTATAATTTAAAAGTAAGCATTGATTATGACGAAAGAAAGGATCCGCTAGCTAGCGCCAGGGCTTGCGCTGATTTATTGGCTGATTTGTATAAAACCACCAAAGATTGGAATCTGGCTTTGTCAGGCTATAATGGCGGCTTTATTTGGGAATATTTGGGAACGGCAAAAGCCGGTAAAGCGGAAGTTTCTTATGAAAATTTTTTAAAATTTGTTGAAAATAAATTAAATTTGGCTAAAAATGAAGTTAAAGGCATGAATAGCCAGGCCAGGATAGTAAAAAGAGGAGAAAGTTTGAGCGTCATCGCGGCCGAATATGGCCTTAGCAGCGCCGAATTGGCTGATTATAATAAGATTAGCAACCCCGAAGATATAAAAGCCGGACAGAAGCTTGCCGTACCTTTGCGCCAAGAGAAAAAAGAGGCTATTTTTAATAAAAAAATCAGCGGTTTTTCAGAAAATTTGAATTATCCGGCTAAATATTATGCTATCATGGAGCTGATTAAGGAGGGGTTGGTTAAAGAGCAGGCCGGGCCGATTATTTTTGAAATTAAAGAGGTTAAGCGGTCCGAGTCCGGATATAATTTTTACACGGCTAAGGCCGGAGATAGAAATTTATTTAGAATTGCCAAGAAGCTTAAGATTAACTATAAAGAGCTGGTAAAATTTAATCCGCTGGCGGTAAAAAATTTAAGAGCCGGTTTGGAAATAAAAATTCCCAGCGTTAAAAGCCGGCTGATAACTTTGGCCGATGTGGCCAGACAGACAAATAAGCCGATGGCCAGGCTGGAATTCTTAAATCCGGCTATTAAAAAAAACGCGCCGATTATAGCCAAACAAATAAGAATATAATATAAAAGTATGAAAATTATTACTGACAAAAATAAAATTTATGAGGTTTTAAGGCGCGGGGTGGAAAATATTTATCCTAACCGCGAAGCTTTGGAAAAAGTTTTAATGTCCGGCAGGCGGATTAGGCTGTATTGCGGCTATGATCCGAGCGCGCCGGCTTTGCATATCGGCAACGCGATTTCTTTGGCAAAACTCGGGCAATTTCAGGAGCTTGGCCATGAAATAATATTTTTAATCGGCGATTTTACCGGTATGATCGGCGACCCGACAGATAAGACGGCGGCCAGAAAGAAATTAACCAGAAAAGAAGTTTTAGCCAATGCTAAAAACTATAAAGAACAGGCCTCGGCTTATATAAAATTCAGCGGCGCCAATTCGGCAAAAATAATATACAACAGCAAGTGGCTTGATAAATTATCATTTAAAGATTTGATTGAAATAACTTCTAATTTTACGGCCCAGCAGATGTTTGCCCGCGACATGTTTCAGGAAAGAATCAAACAAGAAAAACCGATTTATCTCCATGAATTTTTATATCCGGTGGCTCAAGCTTATGATAGCGTGGCCATGGGCGTTGATTTGGAAATTGGCGGCAATGACCAGACTTTTAATATGCTTTGCGGACGGGATTTAATGAAAGCCGTAAAAAATAAAGAAAAGTTTGTTTTAACCATGAAATTATTGGTTGACGCGAGCGGCAAGAAAATGGGTAAAACCGAGGGTAATATTGTTAATTTGGATGAAACTCCGGAAAATATGTACGGCAAAGTTATGTCCTGGCCGGACGGAGTAATTGAAGCCGGCCTGGAATTATGCACAAATTTGCCAGTGGCGAATATCGTATGCATGGTTAATGAAATTAAAAGAGGGGAGAATCCGCGCGACATAAAAATGCGCTTGGCTTATGAAATAACTAAAATTAATCATGGAAAAAAAAAAGCTGAAGCGGCCGAAGAGTATTTTGTAAAGACGGTGCAGAAAAAGGAGACGCCGGAGGAAATTGAAATTAAGACTGTACAATTTAGCAGAATAACCATCATTCAACTATTGGTTATACTAAAGTTAGCTACGGGCGGTAGTGATGCCAGGAGACTTGTAGAGGGGGGCGGAGTTAAGGTAAATGGTAAAGTGGTAAGCTCTATAGGCGAAATAGTTGAAATAAAAAAGGAAGGTATTTTATTGCAAAAAGGAAAACGTGAATTTATTAAGGTAGTATCAGAATAGACAGTTGCGCTTTGCGGGATTTTTCGCTCCGCGGGGCCGCTTTTTTAAAAAAAGCGGCGCAAAAATCGCGAGTTGGAGAAAAATTTAGGAATTTACGGCAATAATTTCTAACAAAATTTTCAACTCGCCTAACGGCCTACCTGTCCGGCAGGCAGAATACATAAATTATTTAGTAATTTTTAAATTTTCTATGATTGGAGTCTTTGATTCGGGGTTCGGCGGGTTAACCGTCCTAAAAGAATTTTTACGGGTTTTACCGTATTATAATTATATTTATTTGGGCGATAACGCGCGAGCGCCGTACGGCAATAAATCTGATGAAGCCGTATATAATTATACCCGAGAAGCTGTTGATTTTTTATTTAAACAGGGCTGTGAATTGATAATTATCGCCTGCCACACGGCTTCGGCTAAAGCCTTAAGAAAAATTCAGCAGGAATATTTGCCGGAAAAGCATCCTGATAAGCGCGTTTTAGGCGTAGTCGTGCCGATGGTTGAAGAGGCGGTTAATTTAAGCCGTTATCATAAATTAGGCGTGATCGGCACTACGGCCACAATTAATTCCGGCGCTTATAAAAAAGAGCTTGAAAAGCTAAATGATGGCCTGGAAATTTTTCAACAAGCCTGCCCATTGCTTGTGCCTTTGGTTGAAGAAGGTTGGACGGAAAAACCGGAAGCCAAAATGATTTTAAAAAATTATTTAAGGCCGCTAAAAGTTAAAGAGATAGATACTTTAATTTTAGGCTGCACGCATTAT
>JACQYU010000075.1:0-4525 GCA_016208065.1 Candidatus Falkowiibacteriota bacterium
ACATGAACCGCCATTTGATCACCGTCAAAGTCAGCGTTAAAAGCCGTACAGACCAAAGGATTAATCTGAATAGCTAAACCCTCAATTAAAATCGGCTTAAACGCCTGAATGCCTAAGCGGTGCAAAGTCGGCGCTCGATTTAACATAACGTAAGCTTTTTTAACAATATCTTCAAGAATATCCCAAACCTCGTCTTTACCTGATTCAATGTAGCGCGAAGCGCTTCTAACATTATGGACAATTTCTTTATTAATCAACTGGCTGATTATAAAAGGCTTAAATAACTCCAAGGCCATGCGTTTTGGCAAACCGCATTGGTCTAAATTTAAATTGGGATTTACCACAATTACGCTTCTGCCGGAATAATCAATTCTTTTACCGAGCAAATTCTGCCTAAACCTGCCTTGCTTGCCTTTTAACGAATCGGCTAACGACTTAAGCATTCTTTTCTGCCCGGTAGAAGCCACGACGGTTTTACCGTGCCTAATGGAATTGTCAATTAAAGCATCAACCGCCTCCTGAAGCATTCTTTTTTCATTACGGCAAATTACTTCGGGCGCGTTAAGCTCAATTAACTGCCTTAAACGATTATTGCGATTAATAATTAGACGGTATAAATCATTTAAATCAGAAGTGGCAAAACGCCCGCCATCAAGCGGCACCATCGGCCTTAAATCAGGCGGTATTACCGGCACAATATTTAAAATCATCCATTCCGGCCTTAAATTGTTGGCTCTTAAGCTTTTTAACAACTTTAGCCGCCTGACCATCTTGTCTTTTTTTGAATCAATTGACGTTAAAAGCTCTTTGTCTATTTGGGCAATAGTTTTGTCCAAATCAATTTTTTCCAAAAGCTTTCTGATGGCGCTGGCGCCAATATCGGCGGTAAAAATATGGCCGTATTTCAAGCTTAAATTTTGATAAATGCTTTCGGAAATTATCGTTAAAGGCTTTAAATCCTTTAATTCTTTCTGCGCCTGATCAAGGGCTTGCTCTAAATTATTTAACTTATCGTTTTTTATTTTTTCCAAAGCCTCGATTTCTTGGCTTAAAATATCTTCTATTTCCGGTTCACTTTTACCATGGGAAAGCAGTTTGCCTTTTTTATTTTTAATCTCATTAACCTGTTTTTGCCAATCGGCCTCAATTGATTTTCTCTTATTTTTATATTCCTGTTTGATTTGTTCAATTGTGGCCAATCGCAAATCTTCATTAACGTCGGAAATTATGAAACTGGCGAAATAAACCACTTTTTCTAGAGCTTGCATGGGTAAATCTAAAATTAAACCGATTTTTGAAGAAGTGCCGCGAAGAAACCAGATATGGCTTACCGGCGCTTCCAACTTAATATGGCCCATGCGCTCGCGGCGCACCAAGCTTCTGGTTACCTCAACGCCACACTTATCGCAAACTATGCCTTTGTAACGGATTTTTTTATATTTGCCGCAATAACACTCCCAGTCTTTTGACGGCCCAAAAATACGCTCGCAAAACAAACCGTCCTTTTCCGGTTTTTGCGTGCGATAATTAATGGTTTCCGGGCGAGTAACTTCGCCATGAGACCAATTTAAAATTTCTTCCGGCGATGCTAATTTTAATTTAATGGCATCAAAATCGGTAGTTTTTATTGGATTTAACATATTGATATAAAATATTTTAATTTATTTAAATTATTTTTACCGTTCATCAACTGCTTGCCGATTTCCTATCTCCAAATTTTTAATTTTAAATTTTGCCCTCCTTCGAGGATAAATAATTTTGTAAATAATTTTTAAATATTAAAAATTTAAGCATTATTTAAAAATTCAAAAATTACAAAATTTAAAAATTATTATTTCTGTTCTCTTCCCTCAAAATTACTTTTTCTCTCCCCCTCTTCCGCCGGTTTATCATCGCCTTGGCGTTCTAAATTTACTACTTGATTGCCCTGCATAAGCTCAACGTCTAAACATAAGCCCTTTAATTCTCTGACTAAAACGTTAAATGATTCCGGAACATTAAGTTTTCTAATTGGCTCGCCCTTAATAATTGATTCATAAGCCTTGCTCCTGCCCGGGACGTCATCCGATTTAATAGTTAATATTTCCTGCAAACAATGAGCCGCGCCATAAGCTTCCAATGCCCAAACTTCCATTTCACCAAAACGCTGGCCGCCGAATTGGGCTTTACCGCCTAAAGGCTGCTGGGTAATTAAAGAATATGGTCCGATTGAACGCTGGTGCATCTTATCTTCAACCATATGGTTGAGCTTTAACATATATTTATAGCCAACCACTATTTGATTATCATAAGCCTCTCCGGTTTTGCCATCATAAAGAGTCGCTTTGCCATCAGTCGGCAAGCCGGCTTTTTTCAATTCTTCTTTAATTTGCGCTTCGCTAACGCCGTTTAAAGGCGGTACGGCTATCTTGTAATTTAACTTTTTGGCAGCATAGCCCAAATGGGTTTCAAGCAATTGTCCGAGATTCATCCTTGAAACAACGCCTAACGGCGATAAAATTATTTCAATCGGCGTGCCATCGGCTAAATAAGGCATGTCCTCAATCGGCACAACTTTTGAAATAACGCCTTTGTTGCCGTGCCGACCCGCCATCTTATCGCCTATTTGAATTTTTCTTAAATTAGCCACGGTCACCTGGATTGACTGAATTACCCCGGCCGACAGCTTGTCGCCATCCTCGCGGGAAAATATTTTAATATCAACCACTTTGCCGTGTTCGCCATGCTCCAAATATAATGAAGAGTCTCTGACATCTTTAGCTTTTTCGCCAAAAATCGCGCGTAAAAGTTTTTCCTCGGCTGATAGTTCGGTTTCACCTTTAGGCGTAATTTTGCCGACTAAAATATCGCCTGAAGAAACTTCGGCGCCGATTCTAACTACTCCGCGCTCATCCAAATCTTTTAATTTTTCTTCGCTGATATTGGGAATGTCATTAGTTATCAATTCCGGCCCAAGTTTAGTGTCGCGCACGTCAATCGTATAATTTTCTATATGGATTGAGGAATAAACGTCTTCTTTCATAAGGCGCTCAGAAATAATTACCGCATCTTCATAGTTAAAGCCTTCCCAGCTCATAAAAGCCACTAAAACGTTTCGGCCTAAAGACAATTCGCCATTATCCACAGCGGAACTATTAGTTAAAACATCGCCCTTTTTTACTTTATCTCCATGATTGACAATCGGACGCTGATTAATGCAAGTTGCGGCGTTAGAGCGCAAAAATTTATTTACAACATATTTGGTGGTTTTGCCCTTCTTATCTTTTAATTCAATTGAACCGCCATCCATCTTAACAATTTCGCCATCCTCTTCGGCTAAAATAATATGCCCCGAATCAACCGCGGCTCTGGCTTCCATGCCTGTACCTACGACCGGCGCTTCAGACGTTATTAGCGGTACGGCCTGGCGTTGCATGTTAGTTCCCATTAAAGCTCTGATACCGTCATTATGCTCCAAAAACGGGATTAAAGAAGTAGCTACAGAAACAATTTGATTGGGCGCCACGCCGATTAAATCTATATTTTCTACCGGCTCAAGCGATGGCTGGCCGTATCTCCTGGCCTCAGCCTTCAAAACTTTAAAATATCCTTTAGCGTCAACCGGGGTAGTCGCGGCCGTAGTAATATATTTTTCTTCTTCAAAAGCGTCGAGATAAACAATCTTATCGCTTAAAACCGGAACAATTGGAATAGTAATATGGCCCATTTTTTCCTTTAATTCAACCGCAGTTTTTTTATCAATTAATTCTCCGGCCTTGATAATCAGCCTGCCTTTTTTATCTCCTTTAATTTCATAAATGTCTTCACGGGCTATTTTATCAACAGTTTCGGCCGGTTCATTTTCTATATCATGCAAAACCACTTGATAAGGCGCTTCAATAAAACCATAGCTGTTAAGCCTGGCATAACTGGCTAAATGGCCGACCAAGCCGATATTCGGCCCTTCCGGAGTGGCAATCGGACAAATGCGGCTATAGTGAGTAGTATGCACATCGCGCACCTCAAAGCCGGCGCGTTCGCGGGTTAAGCCGCCCGGGCCCATAGCTGATAATCTGCGCTTATGCTCAAGCTCAGCCAAAGGATTAGTCTGATCCATAAACTGCGATAGCTGCGAAGACATGAAAAATTCTTTGACTACGCTGATTACCGGGCGGGCATTAATTAATTTATTGGGCGTTAAGCTGTCTATATCCATAATGCTCATGCGGTCCCTGACGATTCTTTCCATTCGAGCGAGCCCCACCCTGAATTTATTTTGAATCAATTCGCCTATTGCCCTAACCAGGCGATTGCCTAAATGGTCAATATCATCTTCTCTCTCCTGAGTAATGTTTAACCTAACAACTTCTTTAACGATAGCGACTAAATCCTCTCTCCTTAAAACTCTATTTTCTTTGTTGTTTGGTATATTTTGATCAAATCGCTTATTCATCTTATACCGGCCAACACGATCAAAGTCATAACGATCAAATCTAAAAAACATGGAATGAATTAATTGCCTGGCATTATCAGTCGTAGCCAAATC
>JACQYU010000075.1:4558-5324 GCA_016208065.1 Candidatus Falkowiibacteriota bacterium
TTTATATACCTCTTTAAGGCCTTCGGCTTCGTTTTTAGCCATGTCTTTATCTAGGGTGGCTTCAATGAAACCAAACAAACTCTTTTCGCCGTCAATTCCGGCGGCGATATTGTCTTTATCAGCTTCAACAAACAATTGCTTTATTTCTTCGTCCGTCCCATAGCCGAAAGCCCTGAATAAAGAAGTAATAGCGACTTTCCTCTTGCGGTCAATCCTAACCCAAATGACGTCATTCATGTCGGTTTCAATCTCCAGCCAAGCGCCTCGGTTGGGTATAACTTTAGCGCCGTAATATTTTTTGCCCTTAACAAATTCTGAAGTAAAAATAACGCCGGCGCTTCTGATTAACTGCGAGACCACAACTCTTTCAATACCGTTAACTATAAAAGTGCCGTTTTTAGTCATTAAAGGAAAGTCCCCTAAAAATACTTCCTGGGTAACGCTTTGGCCGGTTTTTTTATTCGACAATTTAGCTTTAACCCTAAGCGACGCCTCATAAGTAATGTTTTTAGCTTTGCTTTCGCTTTCGTTGAGGTCTTGGTATGCGATGGCTGTTTTAGCTCCGTATTTCTCTTTGCGGCTGTAGGCGTGGTCGCTTTTTCCTCGGCTTGAGCCGCTTCTGGTTCGGAGCGCTTCTCCGCTGGCGGTTGCGCTTGGGCGGCCGTTTTATTCGCCTGTGATTGAGCCTCGCCTCGCCCCGCGAGTATCATCACAGAGAGACCTAACGCGATGCTTAGGGCCCGCGAAAAAATAACTTCGGGTTTTC
>JACQYU010000074.1 GCA_016208065.1 Candidatus Falkowiibacteriota bacterium
GAGATCATCCGCTGGCTACACCCCGCCGACGGATGGCGTGACCTGCCGAAGATCATTCACGCACTCGAACTGGCCCAAAAAGGCGAGTTGAAGGCGGCGTCAGAAACGCTTAACCGCTTCCGGAGGCATTTCAGAATTGGTTATGAAATTAGTTCCTGCGAAACGTTGGCTTTGCAAGAGCCTGGCTTTTTCCACCCGCTTTTTTATGTCGGTTGACTCTTCGCTATTTATGTCCGAAGTCAATTTATCAAATTTTATCCTCGGCACTTCAATATGCAAATCAATCCGGTCTAAAATCGGGCCGGAAATTTTTTTCTTATAGTTGATTATTTGCGTGCTTGAGCAAACGCAATTTTTTTCCCGATCGCCGAAATAGCCGCAAGGGCAAGGGTTTGAGGCGGCGATTAAAATGAATTTTGCCGGAAAACTTAAATTGTTGGCGGCGCGGCTAACATGAATTACGCCGTCTTCAAGCGGTTGCCTTAAATTTTCCAGCACTTGGCGGGTGAATTCCGCGAATTCGTCTAAAAATAAAACGCCGCGATGGGCTAAAGAAATTTCCCCGGGACGCGGCCAAGTGCCGCCGCCAACCAAGGCGACGCCCGAAGCCGTATGGTGGGGCGACCTAAATGGCCGAGAAGTCATTAAGGCCGTTTGCGCCGGCAATTCTCCGGCCACGCTGTAAATTTTAGTAATTTCCAAAGCTTCTTTTAAGGATAAATTCGGTAAAATTGACGGCATGGTGCGGGCAATTAAGGTTTTGCCTGAACCGGGCGGACCGCTCATTAAGACGTTATGGGCTCCGGCGGCCGCTATTTCCATAGCCCGCTTAACATGTTCTTGGCCTTTAATATAGGCCATATCAAAATTAATTTCGGCATTGGCAAAGCTAAATTCCGTATAAGGCGCTCCTGATATTGGTTTATAGCCTTCGAGATGAGCGATTAGTTCAATTAAATTATTTACCGGAATAACCTCAAGGTCTTTAATTAATTTAGCTTCGGCCGCGTTGGCCGCGGGCACGAAGATGGCGGCCAGATTTTTATTTTTAGCTTTTATGGCAATAGGCAATACGCCGTTAACCGGCCTAAGCTCACCGTTTAAAGCCAGCTCGCCTACGAATAAAAAACGAGAAAAATCTTCGCAATTTATTTTTTTGGTGGCGGCCAGGATGCTGACGGCGATGGGCAAATCATAGCTAGGGCCTTACTTTCGCAAATACCACAGCCGCGGAGATAATTTTTGAACTCATAAAAATCTGTTGTCATTGCCGCGCTTGTCCTCCGGAGGGTAGGCGGGAATTCAGAAATTACAAATTTACAAATTTATTATATCATTAAAATAAAAAACCGCCTAAAAGGCGATCTTCATATTTTGACCGGCGCTAATTTTTTACCATCGCTTTAACTTCGTCCAATTTTATGCTTAATAGTTTTGATACGCCGCTTTCTTCCATGGTGACGCCGTAAAGAACGTTGGCGCGGCGCATAGAAGCGCGGTTGTGAGTGATTACGATGAATTGAGTTTTATGCGACAAGTCATCTAAAATTTTTGCGAGACGCTCAGAGTTAGCTTCATCAAGCGAGGCGTCAACTTCGTCTAAAACTACGAATGGCGCCGGATTACAGCTAATAATAGCGCAAATAAGGCCGATGGCGGTTAAAGCGCGTTCGCAGCCCGATAGCATTGTAATGGCTTTTATTTTTTTTCCCGGAGGCGTAGCTAAAATTTCAATGCCGGCTAAGCCAGTAGCATTATATTTTTGCAGATATTTTATCCGTTTTAAGTTACTCGTGAATTTATCTTCAAGCTCTTGAGGCGCGCCCTCCCGGCTTGTTCCTTCGGCGGTTTCGTCTTTTTTATTTTTTTCAACAGTTTTATTTTCCGGCAATTCTTCGGTTAGGACTTTAACGATTTTAGCCGAGCCGCCGTTAAATAAAATTTTAAAGTACTCTTCAAACTTAGCTGATATATTTTTAAATTTTTCATCAAATTTTTCTTTAATGATAGCATCAAGCTCTTTAATTATTTTTTCCAGCGATCCGATAGCATCGTTTAAATCATGAGTTTGATTTTCTAAATAATCAAAACGTTCCTTGGTTTCAACATATTCTTTTTCAATTTCCGGGTCAATGCCGCCGATTTGGTCAATTTGTTTTTTAAGCGAGTTGATTTTTTCCAAAGCGATTTCCGCGTCAACCGGTTCGTTTTTTTTTGCCAGCGGATTTTTAGCCGTAATTTCTTTTAAATTTCCGTAATTATTTCTGATTTCAATCTCTAAATCTTCCAGCTTGGTTTCATGCCTGGTGGAATTTATTTTTAGCTCATTGAGTTCGCGGTTTAAATCATTTATTTCGCTTTGTAAATTTTGCAGATTTTTCTGCAAAGAAAAAATTTTGGTTTTTTGCTCGTTTTCTTTAGCGTTAAACGAACTAAGCTTTTCTTTAATAGCGTTAATTTTTAAATCAAGCTCCTCAACTTTATTTTTTGTATTAGGCGGTTAGTTGGCCGCCTCTTTCTTTTATTAATTTAACCCTTTCAGATCTAGCGGAAATACGGAAGCTGCTTTCGTTAATTTTTCCCATTATAGCTTCTTTTTCGCAAGTTAGCGCCATCAAATTTTTTTGGGCTTGTTCCAAATTTTCTTTTTCTAAGGCATGGCTGGAAAAATCTAAAATTAATTTTATTTTTTCGCGAATCTTTGCTATTATTGTTTTAATATCGGCTAAATTATCAGTATTATCAATCTCTCCCAGCAAGTTTTTTAAATTTTTTAATTCTTGATTAATTTTCCCCATGCCCTGGCCGCTTAAGCTAGAGCCGTGCTTAAGGAGTTTTTCGTTTAGCCGATCAGTTTTTAAGTTAATAGCTTCCTTGTCCCTTTCTAAATCAATTAAAATTTTCTTTTCCTGCTCAATGTTTTTTTCAAGGCCCAAAGCCTCTTCGTTTAATTTTTTAATTTCTTTTTCTATCTCCGCTGATTTATTAATAAGCCAGGATAAATCAAATTGGCCGCTGGCCTCAAGCCTAACCTCAAGTTTAGCTTCCAGCTTAGCTAATTTTTTTGTTAAAATTTCTTTTTGGCTTTGCAATTGGCTTAATTCTTTTTGCCAGCCGTTAAATTCATCGCTATTTTGGTTTTCTTTTTCAAGCAAGTCTAATTCGCGGTTTAAGTGAGAGCTTTTCTTTTCTTTTTCAAGCTTAAGGCGCTCAAGATTAAGGAATTTTTTATTACAATCGCTGAATTTATCGTTAATTTCATGCCAGATTTTACCATAATAATTTTTTTGTATTTCTTTTAATTCAGCTTCAATCTCGCCGCGTTTTTTTAATTTATTAACTTGCCTGGTCAAGCTTTTCAGGCGCGGTTCAATTTCTAGGATCAGCATTGAGGCCTGATTTAAATTTTCGTAGCTATGGATTAATTTATTAAGCGAATCGTCGCGTTTAATTTGGAATTGCTTAACTCCGGTAGCTTCGTCAAAGAATTCTTTTCTTTCAGAAAGAGTGGTATTTAAAAAGCCCTCGACCATGCCTTGGCCGATGACGCTGTAAGTTTTTTGTCCGAAGTTTGATTTGGCTAAAAGTATTTGCACGTCGCTTAAGCGGACACGGTTTTGGTTAATTAGATATTCGCTTTCGCCATCGCGGTAGATGCGACGGGTTAAAATCACCTGAGAATAATCAATGGCCGCTTTATGGTCTTCGTTATTCAAGAAAAGTGAAACTTCGGCCATGCTTAATCTGTTTTTTTTGTCCGTACCTGAGAAAATAATATCTTCACTTTTTTTGCCACGCAAAGTTTTCATGCTTTGCTCGCCCAAGGCCCAGCGCACCGCGTCGGCGATGTTGGATTTACCTGAGCCGTTAGGCCCTACGATTGAGGTGATGCCGCGTCGGTCTCTGCCTAGCATGCCAGGAAAAACTAAAGTGTTTTTATTAGCAAAAGATTTAAAGCCTTGGATTTCCAGTTTTTCTAAAAACATAAATATTTAAAGCCCTCTTTTTTAAAGAGGGTTAGGGGCGGTTTATAATTTTATTATATCATAAAAACAGTTAAACAGACAAAAAACACCGCCTCTAGAGTTTCGGCGGTGTTTTTCCCCATGCTTGCCTTACCACGATAGATGATAAAGCAGGAAAGGGGGCTGTATTAATTAGGCAGTTTTAACTTTTTATTATTCTTAGCTGTTTTAATCAATACAGCCTCTTAATATGTTCTTTATGACATATTTTTTGTTATTTTTTAGTCCTCCTGTTTATTCTTTTTTTAAAGTTCAATGTTTGCAGTATTTATTTGTTTTAACTGCAGTTATTTATATTAATATATTTTATGTTTTGTTTTGAAGATAAATTAATTTGGATGGTTTTTTCCAGATAATAAATATTTTTATTAACTAGACCCGGACGATGTCCGCCCGCCTCCATGGAATTAAAGATAAAATTAAGGAGTAAGGCGCTAATAGCCACAATAAAAAAAGCAATGGACAAGCTTATTAAGAGTCCAGACCAGCTGAACTCCTGCTCCACTGCTTTTTTCTTTATGGTATTGTAGTATTTCCAGCCAATATTTCCTAAATTAAAATAATTGGCCTGATTTTTTGCTAATGACATTTTATTTTTATTTTTTTCTCGCCATTGCTTTATGCGGAGGCAAGCGTTTTTAAAGAAGCCTATTTTTGACTCCTTAATTATATATTAGCAAAAATTTTGCATTTTGTCAAGGTTGATAAAAAAAATTTATTTTTTTAAGTTTTTTAATTTTTTATAAAGTTCTAAATATTCTTTAGCCGATTTGTCCCATGAAAAATTTTGTTTTATGCCGTTCAATCTTAATTTTTGCCAAGCTTTCGGCTTTTCATAATAAATTTTTAAAGCCAGCTTCAATGCTTTATAAAATTTTAGAGAGCCAAAATTTTTAAAAGTAAAGCCAACTCTATTGTTTACCGTATCGGCTAAGCCGCCGGTTAGCCTGGCTATCGGGACAGAGCCGTAGCGCATGGCAATCATTTGTGTTAAACCGCAGGGCTCGAAGAGTGATAACGCCAAAAAAATATCCGAGGCAGCGTAAATTTTATGCGCCAGCTTTTCGTCAAATTTAATCAGGACTTTAAATTTATTCGGATATTTTCCGGCTAGATTCAATAAAGCTTTTTCATAATATTCTTCCCCGGTTCCTAAAAAAACAAATTGGCAATTTAATTTGGAAAATTTTTCAGTAATTAATTCAATTCCTTTTTGCCGGACGAATCTAGTAATTAAACCAACCAAGGCCGTTTTTTCATTTTTAAATAAGCCGAGCTGGCATTGTAGCGCCGTTTTATTGGCCAATTTTTTTTCTAAGGTTTCGGCCGAGTAATTGAATTTTATTAATTTATCGTTTGTCGGGTTAAAAAAATCAATATCAATGCCGTTTAAAATTCCATAAAGCTGTTTTCTTCGTTTGGCTAGAATATTTTCCAGCCCCGCGCCATATTCTTTAGTCAAAATTTCTTTGGCGTAGGTCGGGCTAACCGTATTAATTAAGTCAGCATTTAATATGCCTTCGGCCATATAATTTTTTGAGTCAGTTAAGCCTTGATTGGCTAAATTATGGATAGTATAAAGAGTTTTTGTTTGTTTGAAAAATCGGTCATCTTTATAGTCATTTTTTAAAAGCGCCGCGGTTGCCGCCGTATGCCAGTCGTTTAAGTGGACAACATCGGGCAAAAAGTTTATCGCTTTCATGCTTTCTAGGATTGCCAGCGAAAAGAAAGAAAATCTTTCCGTATCTTTAGGCTCGCCGCCCGCCCCTAAGGAATAAATTTTTTTGTTTTTAAAAAAATTATGTTCAATTAAATAAATCGGCACGGTTGAGTCGGGCAAAACCGTTTGCCAGAGGTTTATTAAAGCATGCCCGGTTTTAATGTTTTGCTTGATTAATTTTATTTTATATTTATTTCTATCTATAACGCCATAAAAAGGCGCGATAAGGCGCGCGTCCAATTTTAATTTCACCAAAGCTTTTGGCAGGGCGCCGGCAACATCGCCTAGCCCGCCGACTTTAGCGATCGGCGCAATTTCAGCCGCGGCGATTAAAATTTTAAGATTATTATTTTTCATGTTTTTTAAATATCATTAAATTTTTTGTCAGCCACCAGATGATTTTTTTCTTTTTCATTTCCCGCTTAATTTTTTTGGTCAGCTCTTTGTCCAGCTTAAAATTTTTTTGTCCAAATAGCTTTTGCCAATATTCTGGCGGCTGTTCGTTAATGTGCCCGATGCTTAAGGGGCCTTGGCCGGGCGTGGCGGCCGTACAGATTATGGTTGAAGACAGGCCGGTTAATGTGCTGATTAAGGTTTGGGCGCAATTTTTTTCTAGATGCTCGGCCACTTCCAGACAAAGGCATAAATCAAATTTACTGCTTAATTTAAGCGGTCGGCACAGGTCATGCAATTTTATTTTGTCTCCCGCCAATGAGCCGATGATTGCGGCGGGCGAGCCGTCAAAACCGATAATTTTAATATTGTTAGCTTTAAATTCAGCCAGATAAACTCCGATGCCACAGCCAATATCAATGACTGATTTTGGCCAAAAATGCTTAATTAATATGGCCGTAAATTCTTTGGCTGAGGAATTTTCAAGTTTAAGCGCGCTATTAAAAAATTTTTGGTCGTAAATTTTAATATTTACCGCCATAAGGGTTAACCGATTATTTTTTTAATGCCGGTTAAATAATTCGAATCAATTTTAAAATAATCGCAAGAACTCTTTAGGCTGGCCGTTGTTAGTTCAAAACGATGAAAATCAGAGCCGCCGGTCATAATTAACTTATGCTTTTTAGCTAAGCGCTGAAGCTGCATAATCACGCTTAAAGAATGGTGCGGCGAGACAACTTCCATGCCGTCTAAGCCAAGCGCCTTGATGTTGGCAATGAATCTTTTGTCCAGGCAGCCATGTTTTACCGGGTGGTTTAGAATTAATTGTCCGCCGATTTTTTTTCTTAATTTTAAGATTTGTTTTAGCTCGATGTAGCTTTCGCTTATTTTAACAAAGGCCTGGTTTTTAAAAATTTTAATTAATATTTCATCTTGGCTGGGGTTGGTTATTTTTAATTTTTTGATAATTATTTTTTTGTTGGCCGGTATTTTATAAATATAATCAATTAGGCGGTTAAGCGGAATATAGCGGTTAAATTTATTTAATAGCCGATTTTCATTTATTTTAAAACCGCGTTGTTTTAATTTTGCCAAAGCGTTTTTTATCTGCCGGCGGCGCCTAGCCTGGCTAGCCCGTAAAAGATTATGCAAATCTGGGTTGCGTTTATCAAAATTATACCACAAAAGATTAAATTTTTTATGGCCGAGTTTTGCGTAAAGCTCAACGCTTGAAACGGTTTTTATTTTTTTATTTAGACAAGCCAGTTTAAATTCATTAAGTCCGGCGATAGTATTATGGTCGGTTAGGGCGGCGACCTTTACTTTATTGGCCGACAAAAAATCAGCCAGTTGGCCGGGGGTTAAGTAGCCGTCGGAATAAGTTGAATGAACTTGCAGATCAATTAGCATAATTCTAGATAGTTATATTTAATTTTAAATTTTGGCTTATTTTTATTAAAAGGCCATGTGCCCGCTCCGGTTCAGCCTTGTCTTTTAAGAGGAAAAAGATAGCGGTGCGCAAAGCGGTCCAATTATAGTAATTATTAATTCTTTTTCGCAGATTATCGCCTAAGGTTATTTTGGCGTTTTTAAAATAACTGTTTAAGAAAAGTTGCTTGATTTTTTCTACTTGAAGCCGATCATCGATTTTACGAAGCATCATAAATTCCAGTTGCTGTAAAAAAGTTCCTAGGTCGCGGGCGTAATCAGCTAAACAAATATCAGTAAAATCTATGACGCCGATTTTATTTTTATCAATGATAATAATATTTTCCGGATGGGCGTCGCCATGGATTAGCCAACGTTGTCCGGTTGAGGCGAAAAAATCTTTTTCCTCTTGGTTTATTTTTTCATAAGCCTGACGGCAAATTTCAAAATAGCGCGGTTCTTGGCCTTTAATTTTGGCTAAAGCGTGAGCCATGCCCGGGATTATGGTTTCTATTAAGCTATTTACAGGGTTAAAGTTTTTTGCCGCTTCGGCAGTAGCGCTTAAATGGTGTAATTTAGCAAACCAGGCGGCCGCTTTGGCCGCAACGGCTTCTATGGTAGCTACGTCTTTTCGACGTATATACTGATAAAGATTTTGGCCGTTGATTCCTTGATAAAAAAAAGCGTTAAAATCAGGCAAATAAAAAAGCGGCCTGAGTATGGTTAGATTTCCTTTGTTAAAGCCGTTTTGCCAAAGAAAAGTTAAGGCTTCAAAAGAGTTAAGGCGCGGCTCGTCGCTATGGGCCGTGCAGTAAATTGGCAAAGTTTCAAATTTTTTATCCGAATTAATAAAAGTTGTTTGGTATTCAATCACCACATGATAAGTGGAAATCCAGATATTGTCTTTAATTAAATGAGTTTTGATTTGTTTGATGTCGGAAAATTCCGGATATTTT
Organism: Candidatus Falkowiibacteriota bacterium; assembly: GCA_016208065.1. GTDB lineage: Bacteria > Patescibacteriota > Patescibacteriia > Patescibacteriales > GWC2-42-12 > JACPHD01. The sequence continues at coordinate 8,523 of JACQYU010000074.1, forward strand.
GGCAAAATTTCTTTTTTAAATAAATCCAAAACGATTTTTTCATCTAGCAAATTATTAATTTTATTCATATTATTTTAGCCAATAATAACGCCAATGCCTGCGCCAAATTAATTGTTTTATTTTTATGTATAATTTTTCCGCCTTAATCTTAGCTTGTCTTGTTTTAGGGTTGGCTAAAGCGCGAACGCTTTTAATTAATTCGTTGGCGCCTTTTTCTATTTCGTCGGGATTCCAGGCAAGCGGGCCGTAAAGCCTAAAGTCGTGGGCGCTGGCCCACCAAAAAGTGCAGCTGGCCAGGCCTCTGTCCAGGTGCAGTCTTGACCAAAAATAATTTTGATCTTTTGGATATTTATTAATATTAGCGATAGCGGCGGCGGTTAATTGCCAGAGCAGGCCTTGAATTTTATTTTTTTTGTCATGCCAAAGAAAATAAGGCAAATTATTTTTTAATTCTTTTTCAGTTGATTCCCAAGATGAAGCGCGCAGGGCAATTTTTTTAGGTTTGTTCAAACCGGCCAGATACTCGCTGGCCGTTAAAGTTTCAATTTCCGGACGTTTCAATAATTTTTCAAAAGCATAGCTGAAATCTTTATGCCTTAAGCCGTAAAGCTCGGCATCAGTCGTTGTAATAATTATTTTTTCTTTTGCTTCACTGATTAATTTAAAAATTACCTGTGGCGCGTATTTTTTTGAATTCCGCCTTTGGCGAAAAAGTATTTTTAAATCGGAATTTTTATCAATATAAAGGCGGGAGCTATCAAGCGAATTTGATTTTAAATCGGCGCTGATTTCGTCAAGCATGATCCAATTATATTCTAATTTTTTTATTATTTTAGCCGCTTTAATTCCATAAGCCGCTTCGGGTATAAAAAAACCTTGGGCTTTGAATTTTTCGCCGAAATATTTTTTTAGAATTTCCTCATTAATTTTAATCTGCCTGATAATTTCCGCGTCAGGCAGAAGGGCAAGCAAAGGATGAAAAGCGGCTGAACCGGTTAATTCTACTTGGCCGTCGGCTAGCATTTTTTTTAAATCGCTAATCAATTCTCTATAACCTAAAATTTCCAACCTGTCTAAAAGGCAGCCGGTTATATTAAGAGTAAATTTAATTTGCGGATTGCGTTTTAAGGCGCTAATTATTCTTTTATAGCTTTTTTCAACCGCTTCAATAATAGTTTCATTATCGGCGGTTGGCGGCTGGTAAAAGTGAAGTAAATTAATCCAAATAATTTTATTTTTTTGCGCTAACATATTATTTATTGCTTTTTAAGGCTTTTCTATATAAGGCAACATATTTTTTAGCCGGTATTTCCCAGCTATTTGATTCCCGCATTACTCGGATTATTAAT
>JACQYU010000036.1 GCA_016208065.1 Candidatus Falkowiibacteriota bacterium
GTCCAAATGCAAATTAAAAATTACCTGCTTGTTTTGCTCTTCAAGATATAAATGAAACCTTGGGTAAAAACCGCGGTTAAGCCGGCGCACATAGCTTTCCTGCCCCGTGTTCCGATCCGTTAAATAAGCATAACCGGCTTGCCTTAATAAACTTTCCGGCGCCTGATTTAAAATATTTTTGTCTAATATTAGCCTCATAGTTTTTGATTTAACTCTCTCTTAGTTATATTATCATAATTTAAAAATTTGATTAGGTCAAAGGGATGAATTTATGGTAAAATAAAAGCAATAACCATTTAAAAATATGGCACAAATTTATTTATATTCTTTAGCCGGAGTGATTCTTGTTTCCCTAATTTCCTTTATCGGCGTTTTTACCCTAGCTATGTCCGGGGAAAAATTAAATCGCTTGATAATGCTTTTGGTAAGCTTGTCGGCCGGAACGCTTTTAGGCGACAGCTTCCTGCATTTAATGCCTGAAGTAATCGAGGAAGGCCAAACCGGCTTGGCGATTTGGCTATGGCTTTTAACCGGCATTTTAACTTTTTTCGTTTTGGAAAAAATTATCCATTGGCGCCATTGCCACCTGGAAACGACTCTGAACCACCCTCATCCGGTCGGCTTAATGAATCTTGTCGGCGACGGCCTGCATAATTTTATTGACGGCATGATTATCGCCGGCTCATTTTTAGTAAGCGCAAAACTCGGCATAGCCACGACTTTAGCCGTTATCGCCCATGAAATACCCCAGGAAATCGGCGACTTCGGCATTCTGCTCCACGCCGGCTATGGCCGGATTAAAGCTCTTCTGTTAAATTTCGCTTCGGCCGTTGCCGCGATTTTGGGCGTATTATTAACTTTGGCTATCGGCCTGGAAGCGGAAAGTTTTACTTCTTTTATCATCCCCTTTACCGCCGGCGGTTTTATTTATATCGCTACCGCCGACTTAATTCCGGAATTAAAAAAAGATACGGCGCCGGCTAAGTCGTTATTACAGCTTCTATTAATCATATAGCGGGTATAAAATTGTTAGCGTAAATATTGCTGGCATCCGGCCATAAAGTCTCTAAAAACCCCCTGATAACCGTTGAGCGTAGAGCTCAATTGTTTTTTAAAAGACTCTTCTTCCTCCCATAGCAAACTCACCCTTATTAATAAACTGGCGGAAGGAGAGGGATTTGAACCCTCGAAGGCTTTTACACCTTACGCGCTTTCCAAGCGCGCGCACTCGACCGCTATGCGATCCTTCCAAATTAACTAACTATACCGCTCCCATTTTTCTTAATTCAATATAAACTTCATTAATCGGCAAACCGACAATCGAATAAAAATTTCCCGACACCGTATCCATCAACGTCGCTCCGCGATCCATTAAACCGTAAGCTCCGGCCATATCCAAAGGTTCGCCGGTAGCCACATATTCATCAATTTCCAGATCGCTTAAATCTCTAAATTTAACCACGGCCTCGCTATGATTATTTACCACTATTTTATTCTTAGTGTCAATTATGGCGTAGCCGGTTATGCCTTTATTTTCTTTGCCGGACAGCTCGCTTAAAATTCTTTTAGCCTCAGCCGAATTTTTCGGTTTGCCTAAAGCCTGATCGTTAAAGATTACCACTGAATCCGCGCCGATAATTATGGCATCATCATACCGCGCCGCCACGGCCTCGGCTTTTTTCAAAGCTAAAAATTTAGCCAACTCAATCGGGTCGGCTAAACTTACGCTGTCCTCGTCAAAATTGCTTTCGCAAATTTCAAATTCCAGGCCGACTTGCTCTAAAAGCTTTTTTCTCCTCGGCGACCTGGAAGCTAAAATTATTCTTCGTTTTTGCATAATATCGCGCTTACCCCTTTGATAAAGAAGGCTCATTTAATATTTCATTAATTATATTCTTCATGCCTTTATTCTGCCGGCCATCAGGCGAAGTAAAATCTTCAAACGGATAAGCGCCCGGATAAATGTTATTGTTTAAAAAAATCGTGGGCGTACCGGTAACTCCGGATTTAGCGCCTTCTAATTTTTGCCCATTAATTTTATTTTCATATTTTCCGCTAGCTAAACATTGGTTGAATTGTTCCTTATTTAAATTTAAATCAACCGCGTCTATTTTAAATTGCTCAAAGCCTAGGCGTCCGGCATCGTTATCGGCGAATAATTTATCGTGCATTTCCCAAAACTTCCCCTGCTCGCTCGCGCATTCCGCCGCCTCGGCCGCCCCTAAAGCATTCGGATGATTAGGCAAAAAATAGTGCCTAAAAGCTATAACAACCTTATCTTTAAAATATGATTCAACCTCTCTTATGGCGGCGGCGAATTTAGGACAAAACGGGCATTCAAAATCGCTATAAATAATTATTTTTACCGGCGCGCTAACTTCCCCTAAAATATGGTCTGTCTGATCAATTGATTTCAAAACTTGTCCGCCGCTGTCTTCCGGCGCCTTACCCTCTTTAGTTATTAAAATTAATCCGGCTAAAATTAAAATAATGGCAGCAATAAAATAAATTTTGTTTTGCTTAAACATAAAAATAAGATTAAATTATTAAAATTATTTATAAAATTCAATAATTAAACCCGGGCTTTTTTTAGATGCCACCCCGTAGCCTGCTGAAAATTCCGCCCTATCATAAGAAGCATGGTTTCATCAAAACGTTTGCCGATTAATTGCAGGCCCACCGGCATATTTTTATCAAAACCGCAGGGGATGGAAACCGCCGGTAAACCGGCCAGCGACGCTCCGGCCATAAAAATATCCTCAAGATACATTTTTAGAGGATCGTCGGACTGCGCGCCGATTTTAAAAGCGGCATGCGGCGCGGTCGGAGTTAATAGGCAGTCAGCCTTTTCCAAAACCGCGTCAAATTCTTGTTTTATTTTAGTGCGCACCTTTTGCGCTTGCAAATAATAAGCGTCAAAATAACCGGCCGATAATGCATAAGTGCCGAGCATAATGCGGCGCTTAGCTTCCGACCCAAAGCCTTTGCCCCGGCTTTTAGTATAAATACTCATTAAATCGGCTTTAGCCCTATCTTCATCTTGGATGCTTAAACCATATTTTATGCCGTCAAAACGCGCTAAATTAGAACTGATTTCCGAAGGCGTAATAATATAATAAACCGGCACTCCGTATTTTGTGTGCGGCAAGCTGACTTCTTTGAATTTCGCGCCTAATTTTTTAAAATCTTCAATGGCTTTTTCAACGGCCTCGGCCACGCCTTTGTCCGCGCCGGCGACAAAATATTCTTTAGGCAAACCAATAGTCAAACCCTTAAGTTTGCAC
>JACQYU010000077.1 GCA_016208065.1 Candidatus Falkowiibacteriota bacterium
CTTTAATATTTTTCCGGCAATATTTAAAGAAGCGAAATAATAAAACAATCGGCAATGGGAATTGGTGGGGTAAATAAATAATTTATCATTATAAATTATCGGCCGCTCTTTGCCCATAGTCCAAACAATAACGAATATTTTATCCGCCAGCCGGCTATACTCTTTCAGCCTTTCCAGGCTTAAAGAATTTTTGGAAAAAATCGCTTTATCTAAATTGATAACCAGTAAATTCATAAATTATATTAAGCTTATCTCGGTTTGGCTAAATTTGTAAAATTTTCGTGCGAAGGCTGTTTGAGGCCGGCATAGCCGGACGAGTTCCCCTGCCCGCAACGCCAGCAAGCTGGCTTGCGTGGCGGGCGGGCGCAGTAGAAAATTTTACAAATTTAGCCAAACCATCATGTAACTAATAAATATTATTTCTTAAACTCGCAAACCAGCGCTTGACCGTAGTTTCTTAAAATCGGCCGCTGGCATAAAAAATTATCAATTCCATGGATAAATTTATTGGCAAACCAAAATTTAGGCAAACCAAGATAATGCAGGGGCGGAAATAAAGTTGAGGCTCTTGATTTTATTAGGCGAAAGCCGCCGTTCTCCATTAGCTTAAGCCAAATCTTTAAATCATAATCGTATTGGTGCGCGTCCGGATCCCAGCCGCTTAAGCGCACGGTCTTGCCTTTTCTCCTTAAAATTCTCCGGCCGCTAAAACGAAATAAATTTTCCCATTTATCATGCCAAGCCGGAAAGGTTATTAACAATCTGCCATTATCTTTAAGCAGCCGGTAAAGTTCGCTTATAAGCCGCTCGGGATGAACAACATGCTCAATAATATCTATGGCAATAATTTTATCAAACTTTTCTTGCAAAGGAATTTCTTCCACATTGGAGCAAAGGCTGGAAAAATTATTAAGGCCGTAATATTCGGCTAATTTTTCAGCCACCGCCAGCCTGCCTTGGCTGATATCAACGCCAACCATTGATTTAAAACAGCCCTTATAAATAACCGCCTGCACCCCGTCGCCGCAACCGACGTTTAAAATAATATCTTCCTTGGTTATGGGAAAAAATTCCGGATAAATTATGCCGGATAATAATTTTCCCCTATTAAAATTTATTTCCATATTATTTTAATTTCAAAAAATTATAAATCCGCCGCATGGCTTTTCCTAAAAAGCCTTTTTCCTCAATGGCCAGGCCGGCCAAATATTCTATTAAATAAATATCCAACGGCCAAGCGAATAACCTGTGCTTAATTCTGAATTCCAGCCATTTATTTACCGGCCCCAGATTTAATTTTAATAATTTAAAATATTCGCGAATGCGCCAAACTCGCCGGCCATCGGCCCAAGGCGTGGAAAAATCTTTTCTAAACCGGTCGATTTTCCCCCAATCTTCGGTTTTAGCCGGCGGCCTAAAACCCTGCTTAACCGCGAAATCATACATCAGCGAACCCGGATACGGCATATAAGCGCCTAAGGAAAAGGCCGCAGCCCGCGGATGAATTTTATAAATTTTATATAATAAATCAACCGTGGCTTCAAATTCTTCTTTAGTCTCGGTCGGCAGGCCGACAATCACGGAATAACTGGCCGGCACATCGTATTTAGCCAATATTTTTACTCCGGCGATCAGCCGTTCAACCGTAAAATTTTTATTGATTAGCTTAAGCAGCCGATCACTGCCCGACTCAATGCCGATTAAAAGATCAAAGGCCTGTCTTTCCTTTAGCGCTTGAGCGATAGGTTCGTCAATCATGTCAATCCTTACTTCAAGATGCGCCGGCAAATCAATCCGTTGCAAAATTTCCAAAGCCCGGCTTTTATCCACGAAAAAATTATCATCATAAAATTTTACCGCGTCAATTTTATAATTTTTTTTAAAAAATTCAATATCCTGCGCCACCCTTTTAATCGACCAGGCGCGCCAGCGGCTCTTATTAAAAGCCCGGTTATAGCAAAAAGCGCAATCAAACGGACAGCCCCGGCTGGCCTTATACGCGATTACTCGCGGGTATTTTCCCAGCCTAAAAATATATTTTTCCAAGTCAACCAGGCTAAAATCAAGCGGCCAATCATCCAAACTTTTTATCATCGGCCGAGGAGGATTGATTTTTAATAAGCCCGCCTCTTTATAGCCTAGACCGAGAACGTTATCCAGTCGTTCACCGCTGTTTAATTTTTGGGAAAATTCAACCGCAGTTTCCTCGCCTTCGCCTATTACCACAAAATCAATATAATTTTCGCTTAAACACTGCTCGGGCAGAAGTGACGGATGAATGCCGCCCCACATTATTTTAACATCCGCGCGCTCCTTTATTTTTTTAGATAAAGCCGCGCTATGCATAGTCTGCCGTCCGGTCATTACGGAAAAGCCAATATACAGCGGATTTTCTAAAATTATATTTTCCGCGGTTGACTCAATTTCTTTTTCATTAATGTTTAAAAGTTCAATTTTAAAGCCATGCTTTTTTAAAGCGCTGCCCACGGACAAAATCCCAATCGGCAAAATTTTCTCCGAATGGTCTTCAGAATGATTAATTTGGATTAAAATTATCTTATTCATTTATTTTCCGGTTTAAACCAGCTCGGTAGATGCACTTTGTTAAAATTTACGGGCGCGGTTGCTTCTTTTTCCGCCAAAACCCAAATATTACCGCCCCAAATTTGCAATAGCGGCTCAAAAATCATGTTAAACCAAACCGGCTTCTTTCTGATTAAGCCGGAAGTTTTTAAAACGCGATAACCGGCCATCTCCATTAAATATTCAAGCGCTTTTTTATTAAAGGCGTAAAAATGGTAGTCGGAACGATGCTTATTAAAGATTGACATCAAAGGTATTTGAATCATTAATTTACCGCCAACCGGCAATAACCGCCTTAAATCATATAAAAATTTATAGGGGCTGATCATATGAACCAAAAAATCAGCGCACCAGACAAAATCAAATTCCTGGCTTATTTTATTTAAATCCTCTTCGGCGTTTCCCAAAATAACATTAAGTCCGAGCGACCGGGCATAATCGGCCTGATAAGCGGCGGCTTCCAGCCCGACTGAAATTTCTGAAAAATGGATTAGGTCGTGGCCGTGGCC
>JACQYU010000032.1 GCA_016208065.1 Candidatus Falkowiibacteriota bacterium
ATAGCCGATTTCATTTTTAGCGCTTTCGCGGCTTTCAACGGTAATGTAGCCGGCGCCCTGGGAGACCGAGATTTCCATGCTTAAACTGCCCGCCATATCGGTTACATGCCCTAAGGTCAAATCAGGGTTGGCTATTTCGACTAAGCTGTTCTTTTTTATGTCCGAAGCTTTAACTTCCTTTTCTCCGCGGGCGTCAAGCTCAAGTTTTACCGTTTCATCGCTGAAAACTTTCAAACGCAATTTTTTTAAGTTTAAAATCAATTCTAAAACATCTTCTTTAACATGCGGCAAGGTCATAAATTCGTGGTCAGCGCCTTTTATCTTTACGCCGATAACGGCCGCTCCGGGCAAAGAAGATAACAGCACCCTCCTTAGGGCATTGCCAATAGTAGCGCCATAGCCGGGGTAGCATGGGCCGATGATAATTTGTTTATTGTTCGCGTCGGAACCTTTAACAAATTCTACTTTTTGCGGCAAAGCTATTTTTTCCATATAATTCTTATTTTATTTATAATAATTGTTCTAATATTATAAATTTAATTTTTGTATTTAATAAATTTTACTCCCACAAATCTACGAATACTATAAAAATGTCTTGATTATATTTGTATTATTCGTAGCGGATTTGTAAATTCGTGGGTTATTTTGAGTAAAACTCAACGATCATCTGGCTGTTGATTTTTGATTCAAAATTTTCTTTAGCCGGCTGATGTAAAACCTTGGCGCTTAGATCTTTAATATCAAGATTGAGCCAGCCAGGAATTTCCACCTTTTTAAGCTTTTCCGATAAATTGGCGAATGACTTGCTTTTACGGCTGGACTGCCTAATCTTTATAATATCACCGGTCTTTACGTTAAATGACGGAATGTTAACTTTAATATCGTTAACTCTAAAGTGTCCGTGGTTGGTTAAAACTCTGGCTTGGGCCCTTGATGAGGCAAAACCCAAACGGTAGATAACATTATCAAGCCTGGTTTCCAATATTTTCATTAAATTTTCGCCAACCTCGCCTTTTTGCTTAATAGCTCTTTCAAAACTTAAATTAAATTGTTTTTCCATTAAGTTATAAATTCTTTTGGCTTTCTGTTTTTCTCTTATCTGCATATTGTAGCCGCTTTGCCTGGCTCGCCCTTTCGGGCCATGAAGCCCCGGCGGATAGTTTCTTTTAACGATCGCGCATTTGGCCGTTGAGCACCTTTCCCCTTTTAGCATTAATTTATCCCCTTCTCTGCGGCATAATTTGCATTTTGGTCCGATATATTTTGACATAAAAAATAAAAATTCTAAATTCTAATATCTAAATTCTAAATAAATTACAAATTCAAAATCCAAATGTCTTAAACAAATAATATTAGCATTTTGTTTTGAATTTAAAATTTTGGTCATTGGAATTTGTTTAGGGTTTAGGGTTTGGTTATTAGTATTTAATGGTTTATACCCTTCTTGGTTTTTTAGGCCGGCAACCGTTGTGCGGTATAGGCGTAATATCTTTAATTGAAGTTATAATCAAGCCATTGGCGTTTAAAGCTCTGATGGCTGATTCGCGGCCGGTGCCTACGCCTTTTACCACTACGCTTACTTCGCTTAAGCCGGATTCTTTAGCTTTTTCCACGGCGATCCTGGTAATTATTTGGGCGGCGTAAGGCGTGGATTTTTTCGGGCCTTTAAAACCGGCCATGCCGGCCGAGGCCCAGGAAATGACATTGCCGCTTAAATCGGTTAAAGCAACGATAGTATTATTGTAAGTCGCCTTAACGTGCGCTATGCCTACCGGAACTTTTTTATCTATTTTCTTTTTTCTGCCCTTTTTCTTGTTAGTTTTTCTGTCCTCTTTGCTCTTCTCCAATTTTTTTCTAATCTCTTCCGGTAATTCTTCAACCATGTTTAAAGGATTGCCGGCATTAACAACCGGTTCATCCATTTCGGTAATGGACTCCGGTTTTTTTTCTATCGCCGGCTTTGCGGCCGGAACAGCGATTTCCGGTGTTTGTTTAGTTTCGTCAGCCATATTTATGTTATTTGTTTAATTCGTGTTTTTTAGGTTTTTTGCGCCGCCGGTTTTTTGCCGGAAGTCGCGGTTTTTCTAACATTGCCGCGAACCGTCCGGTTATTGGTTTTGGTGCGCTGGCCCCTTACCGGCAAGCCTTTGGCATGCCTTGAACCGCGGTAGCTGTTTATTTCTTTAAGCCTTTTTATATTGGCGAAAACGTCGCGCTTTAAGTCGCCTTCAACTTTATTATGTTTTTCAATCAAGTCTCTTAATTTATTGGCTTGTTCATCGGTTAGATCTTTAACTCTGGTATCAGGGTTGATTTTAGCCAATTTTAAAACGGCCTGGGACCTTGGTTTGCCAATGCCGTAAATATAAGTTAAAGCGATTTCCGCTCTTTTTTCGTTTGGTATGGTTACGCCAGCGATTCTTATAGCCATAAATTAGTTATAAAGTTTATAAAGTATAAAGTTGAAAGTTACAGAAGTTTACTTTATAAACTTTTAACTTTCAACTTTTTACTATTTTAGCCTTGCCTTTGCTTATGCTTAGGGGTTTTGCAAATAACGCAGACCCGGCCGTTGCGCCTGATTATTTTACAATCCTTGCAAATTTTTTTTACACTGCTTCTCACTTTCATATTTTTTATAATCTGTAAGTTATTCTACCCTTGGTTAAATCATAAGGGCTGATTTGCACTCTAACTCTGTCTCCGGGGAGCAATCTGATTTTATTCATACGCATTTTTCCGGAAAGATGCG